>JAIRRR010000046.1 GCA_031255875.1 Treponema sp. | reverse complement strand
GCGCTGAACGAGCTGACGCCGGGGACCACCTCGTAACCGAAGCCCAGGGATTCCAGCCTGTCCATCTGTTCCCGGATTGCGCCGTAGATGCTGGGATCCCCGGTATGAAGGCGCAGGCTGATCCACTGTTTCCGCTCGCCTTCGGCAAAACATTCTGTTACTTCCTCAAGGGTCATGGAAGCGCTGTTGTAGAAAACACACCCCGGCTTTGCCCATTCAAGCAGCGCGGGATTGACAAGGGATCCCGCGTAAATTATCTGATCCGCGTCTTCCAGGAGTCTTTTCCCCCGCAGGGTTATAAGGTCCGGCGCTCCCGGCCCCGCGCCGACAAAGTAAATCATCCCCGAACCTCCGGCATCACAGCGTTTTCCAGCGGGAGAGAAGGTCCCCCCCGCGCGCGGTAGAACCCAAATAACCCCATTGAGAAGAAAATACCGCCGCGCCGGAAACGATTCCCCCCCCGGAACGGCGGTCCAGCGTTTTCTGTATGGCGTCGAAAACGCTTTTTTTTACATCGTCCCACAGATTCGCTTCGGACAAAAGGCCGATGGCCGATTCGGTGGTGGCGCAGTCCATGAGCCGGGCGGCAAGCCCCCGCTCCGCCCCGGCGAGAGCCGCATGGGCGGCAAAAATTTCCATCCTGGGGTCCCCGTATTTTGAATGGGTATTGAAATTACCCACCGCGAGCTTTATCAGTTTTCCAATGTGGCCCACGAGGAGCAGATACTGGAAGCCCGCGCCGGCGGCGATATCCAGGGCGTCGCCGATGTAATTGCCGCACTTGACAGGAACGCTGTCCGGGATCCAGCCATGGGCGGCGATAAAATCCCTGCCGTAATTCCCGGGCGTAATAAGCGCCTTGCGTTCCCCTCCCGCCCGGAGCACCCGCAGTTCCGCTTCTATCGCACCGACAAAGCCGTCGTCGCTCATGGGTTCCACAATGCCGCTGGTACCGAGAATCGAAAGCCCTCCGACTATGCCGAGATCCGGGTTGAAGGTCCGCCGGGCAAGATCTTCCCCCCCGGGGATCGAGATGGTCGCCTTTAAGCCGCTGCGGCAGCCGCAACGCCTGCGTATGGCTTCCAGGTTTTCCCGGATCATCGCCAGGGGTGTTTTGTTGATCGCCGCTTCGCCGGGGGGCGCGTCGAGTCCCGCCTTGGTGACCCGGCCGATTCCCCGGCCCCCTTCGATCGCGATTTCCGTCCCGGCGGTTTTCTCCACCCTGGCGTAAACCAGAACGCCGTCGGTAATGTCAGGATCGTCCCCCGCGTCTTTCCTGACGGCGCAGGAAACCGCGTCCGCTTCCCGGCGTATATCCTCGGGGCAAAGACGGAGATGCCTGCCGGAAGGCGTGGAAATCTCCACGATACGCGCTTCTTCCGGCTCTCCTCCGCTTTCGAGCAGTATTGCCGCCGCCGCCCTGGCCGCCGCCGCGGCGCAGCTTCCCGTGGTGTACCCGCAGCGCATCCGTTTCCCGCCGACCAGCCTGAAACCCGCTTCACCCGCCATAGGCTTCGCAGCTCCCAAGAAAACGTTTCGCCATGGCGGGATTGGCGTAAAAATGAAAATGCGGGAACCCCGCCAGGAGATTCTCGCGGGCCACTATACAGGGCCAGCTTTTCCCTGATCGGGGTTTAAGCGCCCGGAAACCTTCGCCCGGAAAGTCGCTGTCCCAATAATGAAACTCGTGCCCCCGGATCGTCTCTCCGGCGGCGCAGAGCAGATTGTCGGACACCGCAGTATAGGCGGCATAGCCGAAACGGACAAGCCTTTCCCGCCTGCGGCAGGTTCCCGGCAAGAAGCCCGCCATGGGATGCCGGTTCCCCTCCGTATCGATCAGGGCCTCGTGTAGGTACATAAAGCCGCCGCATTCGGCAACGCAGGGCATTCCGGATTTCAAAGCCCGCCGCAGATCCTCCAGCATGGACGTGTTCCCCGAAAGCGCCCTGCCGTAGAGTTCCGGGTACCCGCCCCCCAGATAAAGGCCCTGGAGGTTTTCCGGCAGGCGATCGTCTTTAAGGGGGCTAAAAAACACAAGCTCCCCTCCCAGCTTCCGCAGGAGGTCCAACGCGTCCTCATAATAAAAGCAAAACGCCCTGTCCCGGGCGACACCGATTCGCACCCTCTGTCCCGGCGGGGCGCGTTCCGCTATCCCCGGCTCCGCAGCATCCAGCGGGGGCGCGGACCCGGCCAGGCGCGTGATCGCGGGAATATCCACGGCGCTTTCAAGCCGCTCCGAGAGGCGGCGTATCTTCTCCCCCAGGCCCTCAATCTCCGCCGCAGTCACCAGCCCCAGGTGGCGGCTCTCTATGACGCAGTCCTTCATGTAGGGCAAATACCCCAGGACCGCTATACCCGTTTCCCCTTCAATGACCGGGGCAAGCTCGCGATAGAATTGCTCGCTTGCCCCGTTCAGGATTACCGCCCGGATTAGGCTTGGCTCCCGGAACCGCGCGAGACCCTGTATACGGGCGGCCACGGTAAGGGAAGCGCCCCCGCAATCCGCAACCAGGACGACCGGGGTTTCCGTAACGGAGGCCAGATGGTAGGTGCCAGCTTCGGTGGAGGCGCCTCCCAGCCCGTCGTAATAGCCCATGACGCCTTCAATTACCGCGATGTCCCTGCCGCGGGAATTTTCCCGCAGCAGGTATTTTGCCGTCGCCCCGTCAAAGAAATAGAGGTCCAGATTGGAGGAGGGGATCCCGGTCACTTCCCGGTGAAAGAGGGGATCGATATAATCCGGGCCGCATTTAAAAGCGGCGGGCTTTAGCCGGCGGTTTTTGAGCGCCTGCAAAAGGGCGCAGGACAGGGTCGTCTTGCCCGCGCCGCTCGCGTCCGCCCCTATACAGACGCGCGGCAGGGCGCGGTTTTTTTCCGCCGTATTGCCGTGGCTGTCAGCGGGGGCCGTCATCGTTCCGCCCTCCTCCTCTGCCGCTGAAAATATAAACCGGGTTTGAGGCGCGCATCAAATGCCGGGAACCGGCCTTCTCCGCTTTGGTGACGGAAAGCTGCACGATTTCCGCGCCGATAAACCGGGCATCCTCCAGCAGCAGGGCCATTTGCCCCAGGGTCTCCAGCGTAACCGCGTTGATTACCAGGGACGCCCGGGGGTTTTTTTCAAGCGCCGCCCGGATAATCTCCCGGAGGGAAGCGCCCGAGCCGCCGATGAAAACCCGGTCCGGTCTTGGCATATCCCGCAGCACCTCCGGGGCGGAGCCGCGGACGATCTCCATGTTATAGACGCGAAATCTTTTTTTGTTTTCCTCCAGCAGGGCCAGCGCGGCCGCATCTTTTTCGACAGCGTAAACCCTGCCGCCCGGAATACGCAGGGCAATCTCGCAGGAAACCGATCCGGTACCCGCGCCTATATCCCAGACGATGTCGCCGTCCTCCGGGGCAAGTTTTGAAACGGAAATTATACGCACCGCTTCTTTTGTCATGGGGACAGCGGCGCGGAGAAACTGGCGGTCGGAAAGGCCGGCGGCCGGGGAAGGCATGGGGTCCGGGTTTTCCACCAACGCCACCGAAAGGGGATCAAAGGCCCTTCCCGCGAGTTCCCTGGCGCTGCCGGCCGTTATCTTTTCGTCGCTGTAGGAAAGCCGTTCCCCGACGCTGACCGGAAGGCCCCCGAAACCGTCCCGCTCCAGTACGGCGCAGATTGCGGCGGGATTCATCTCCCGGTCCGTCAGGAAAAAAACGGCCCGGTTACGCGCCGCCGGCCCGGTAATTTCCCGCCGCTTTCCGTGCAGGCTGACTACCCGTATATCTTCCCAGGGACGCCCCAGCCGGCCGGCAAAATACGAAAGGGTGCTGATTCCGCTGATCACCGTAAACGGATAAGCCGCGCCCCTGAGCAGCCGGGCGAGCGGCCGTGCGCCGCTGTAAAAACCGGCGTCTCCGGAAAACAGCAGCCCCAGGACCGGGAAACCGGAAGCGGCGACAAAACGGAAAATCTCCTCCGCCGCGATGAGCGGCTCTTGCGCTTTGCCTGAAATAAGCTCCCCTGCGGCGTCGAGCAGCCTCGGCGCGCCTACAATGCAGCGGCTTTCGGCGATAGCGTTACGGGCCTCGGCGGTCAGAAGATCCGGGTTGCCGGGGCCCGCGCCGATAAGGTAAATTTTTTTCGCCGTCCCGCAGCCTTCGCGGGCATCGGCTTCCCCCGGGGCCGTATTTTTCACGCCGGGGGGTCCTTCGGCAGAAACGACAACACTTCGCTCAATACTTCCTCCATACGGGCGCCCCGGTCTTCCGGCGACGCGCTGTCCGGGCGGCGCAGCAGAATAACCCCCGCCCCTTCTTTCCGGGCTGCCTCCAGCTTGTTTTGGAAGCCGCCCTCATCCCCTGAATCTTTTGTTACCAGCCACGAAGCGCCGGTTTCCCGCAGCAGGCTCCGGTTAAATTCCTCCGAGAAAGGCCCCTGCATGCAGATTATATTTTTCGCGGGAAAACCCAGGGCGCGGCACTTGCGGATGCTTTCCTCCATGGGCAGCACCCGGAGGCAGACCCGGCCCCGCAATTCCCCGTCCGCGAAAGGCTCGATCCCCTTGGTCCCCGTGGTAAGGAGCACCCTGCCCTCGCGGGGACGCAGCAGCCCTGCGGCATCTTCCATGGAGCAGGCGTATTCTACCCCGTTCTCCGTCCCGCTATCCCCCGCCTTTCCTGTTTCCCGCCCGATCCTGAAATACCCGCATCCGGATCTGCCGCAGGCTTCCCGGATATTCCTGGTAACTTCCACGGCATGGGGATGGGTACAGTCAACCGCGCAGGACGGCTTATAGCGGAGCATCTCGCCGAAGATCCCTTCCGCGTCAAGCCTGCCCGCATGGAACAGGATATCCTCCCCGCCCCCGGGCAGGGCGGGGCGGTCTTCCGCGCCCTCCCTTAAAAGGGATTCCCCGTACCCGGTGGCGGTAAAAACATGCATTTCAAAGGGCGCCTCCGCGGCCTTGCTGAATTTCTCGATAAACAGCCTGCCCTCGGTCGTCCCGGCGAAAACAAAAAGCACGGGCGCGTCCCTGCCCCGGGAGGGCGGAGGCCGGCGCATCCCGGCCCGCAGCGGGTAGCCCCGGGGGCTCACCATTTTTCCGCTAACGCGGGAAGTTTTAGAATTCCCGATGAAAATAGTGGTGAACATATCCGCTTCGTAGCCCCGGAGGTTTTCCAGGTCCGTAAAAAGCACTTCTTCCCCTTCCCTCCCCGCGTTCCTTACAACCCCGCAGACCGTGTCGGCTTTGCGGAATCGCGAAACAGTATCGCAGGCTTTGGCCAGGCTGCCCCTCCGTTTCGCGCTTGCCGGGTTGTACAGGCAGATACCGAAGTCCCCCCGGGCCGCAGCCGCAAGGCGCGCTTCTATCGTTTCAGGCGGGGTAAGCAGATCGCTCAGGCTGATCACCGCGAAATCGCTGCCCAGGGGGGAACCCAGCAGGGCCGCGCCCGACAGGGCGGCGGTTATGCCCGGGATAATGCGTATATCGAGAGGCGGGTATTCGGGGGCCAGCTCGTATACCAGGGAAGCCATGCCGTATACGCCCGCGTCCCCGCTGCACACCAGGGCGACCCTGCGGCCCTCTGCGGCTTTGCCCAGCGCGATCCTGCAGCGTTCAATTTCTTTCCGCATGGGGGTTGAGTACCGTTCCTTTCCTTCGATTAATGGATTAATCAACTCGAGGTAAAGCGGGTACCCGATAACCACGTCGCAGGAATCAAGCGCGTCCCGCGCTTCCATGGTTAAATATTTTTCGTTTCCCGGCCCTATGCCGATTACGGAAAGCCCCATGCCGTAAAGATATAATATGTCTTTTGGCGGCTGTCAACACTTAAAAATATAAATTCGCGATCCCCGTCTTGACAATAAAACAAAACAACAATATTGTTATTGTAACGAGAGGCTGTCCCAAAAACCGGCAGGGTTTTGGGACAGCCCCGCAGGACAGTTTAATGGGGAAGCAGGGTGAAATTCCCTCGCAAGGGCGTTACCGTAACAGCCGGGATACCATAACCGCGTCTCTTCCGCGCGCACCGGGGGACGCGGTACAAGGATACCCTGGAGGCGGAGGCCTTATCCAGTGTATTAAAAGCCATGGCGCGTGCCGTGGCTTTTTTTATTTTATGTTCATGAGGAGAAAATAATGAAAAATGTTTTCCAAACTTCCGGCGCAGCGTTATTATCGACACTGCTTGTCACCATGCTCGCCTGCGAAAGCGCGCCGCCCGCAGGAAGCGCGAAAAAGCCCGTGCTTCTGGTAGTCAGTTTTGGCACCAGCTTCGGCGATTCCCGGGAAAAAACCATAGGGGCTATCGAAAGAAGCCTGGCCGCCGCTTTTCCGGAATACGAACAGCGCCGCGCTTTTACCAGCCAGATCATTATTGACAAACTGGCGGAAGAAGACGGGCTGAAAATCGACAATGTGGAAGACGCCATGAAACGCCTTGCCGCCGACGGAGTCAGGGAAGTCCTGGTGCAGCCGACCCACGTAATGAGCGGCGAGGAATACGACAGCGTCATCGAGGCGATCAAGCCCTTCGAATCAAAATTCGCCGGCGTTAAATACGGCGAGCCGCTGCTTATCACCGACGCGGATTACGACGGGGTTATTACCGCGATTACCGGCGAAGCCGGGCAATACGCCGACGATCGTACCGCCGTGGTGTTCATGGGCCACGGCACCGAGCACGAGGCGAACGCGACCTACGCGAAACTGAATCAGAAGATCAGGGACAAGGGCATATCCCGGTACTATATCGGCACGGTGGAGGCAAGCCCCTCCCTGGAAGACGTTATCGCGGAAATAGAAGAAACCGGGGGCATCGCCAGGGTAGTGCTGCTGCCCCTGATGATCGTGGCCGGGGATCACGCCAATAACGACATGGCCGGGGACGAGCCCGATTCCTGGAAGAGCGTCCTCGAGGGCCTGGGCTACGAAGCCGTACCCGTCCTGAAGGGCCTGGGCGAATACCCCGGCATCCGGGACATCTTTGTCCGCCACGCGAGAGAAGCCCGGTAAAGTCCTAAAGAGTGTACCGCAGGCCCAGGGAAAAAACCTGGGCTGTGGCGGGCCCCAGGGGATCGACAGTGCCGGTAATATTGTCCACCCCGGCGAAAACAGTAAAATGTTTCCCCAGCCCGGCGGAAAAATAGAAGTCCAGGATAAATCTGTCTTTGTTATCCGGCCGGGCGGGGTTGATCTGCGCGGAAAAATAGCGCAGCGCCAAATAGGTATTAATGCCGGGCTCCCGGTAATCCATTCCAAGTTTTAGCCTGAGGGTGTGTTCCGGCTGGGGGTAGAGCCGGGCTTCCTCCCCGCGATCGTAGGCGTAAAGCCAGCTGTACCCCGGCGAAACGTACCCCCAGCCCAGGAAACGTATCTTCCCCTCCGCGTCGATCCCGGCGCGCATAGAACGGGCGATGTTCCTTTTTTCGTAAAACCGCTGCCGCCCCTCCGAGCCGAGGTAGAAGTCGTCAATTTCGTTGAATATCTCGTTGTAATAAAACGTAAGCTGCGCGAAATAGCCGGGGACGGCGAATTCGAGCGTAGCGCTGGCCCCTGCGGAATATTCCGGCTCCAGATCCGGGTTGCCGGAGGTGTGCTGGGTTGTACTTGAATAATCCAGATAGAGATCGTTAAAACTCGGCGCCCGGTACCCCAGGCCGGCCCCGGCCAAAAGCCTGAAACCCCGGGGGAGCTGCACCATCCCCGAAAGTTTCGGCGCCCCGGCAAAACCAAACTGGGAATTCCGTTCCACCCGGACCCCGCCCAGAACTGAAAAAACGTCCTGCCTGAAATACTCGGCCTGGAGGAACAGCGCCTCCCGGTCAACGGCGGCAGGGGAAACAGAAAAATCATACTTTTCCGTGGTGTTGTACGCCCCCTCGATCCCCGCGCTGAATATCCAGTTCCGCAGCCCGGCGTACACCCCCAGCGCGTCCAGGGCGGCCAGGTTTTCATTTTCGTAATTCCCGCCCTTTTCCCAGGCATTGCCGGCGGCGGAATAGACGTCCTTGTCCCGCTGGTAGAAGTTGTCGTAGGCCCTGAAAGTTATGTCCCAGTTTCCGTCCGGGTGAAAATTCGCCTCCAGGAATCCGTCCCCGCGGATATAGCCAAAGCGGTTGAGGTCCCCGGCGGCGCTGGTTTGATCGTCGCGGCGCAGGAACATAAACGATCCCCCTAAGCTAAGGTCCAGGCTGTCCCCCAGCGGGAAAACCGTTTCCAGCCCCGCCCTTCCCCGGTAGTATTCGGGGAGTATTGATTCGTTTTTATCCTCGTCAAGGTAAAACGCGCCCCGCGCGGCCTGCAGATCCAGCGAATTCCGGGCAACGCCCAGGGGGAAGCCGACAACGGCGCTCAGGTTCTGCTCCCGCGCCGGGTCAAAGGAATCGAAAGCCCCCGGGCTTTCCGGAGTCCCGGGATCGTCATAGGCCAGCAGGAAACGGTTTGTAAGCGACGCTGCCAGGCTAAGGGTATTTTCCGGTTTTTTGGTTATCACGTTGATTACGCCGCCGATTCCGTCGGAACCGTAAAGGGCCGACTGCGGCCCGCGCACAATCTCTATCCGCTCGATATTTGCCAGGGGAAGCGTCTCCCCCTTGAGCCGCTGGGAATTCCTCCCGATCACGCGCCTGCCGTTCACCAGGTAGAGGACCCGGTTCTTGTCCATGCCTTGAAGCTGGATATAGTCCCCCATGCCGTTGCTGGTGTACATAAGCCCGTAATCCCCCAGGATATCGGCCAGGGTGTCGGCGTTGGAATGCTTTATCTCTTCCGCCGTTATAATCTCCGTAACCACCGGGCTGTCCTTAAGGCGCTTTTCCACCCTGGTTCCGGTTACGGTTATGCCCTCGCCCTCCTCCCAGATCGCGTAACCCTCCCCGCCTTCCGCGCCCTGTTCCGGCGGGGCCGGCATCGCGTCCTGGGGCGAGAGCGGGTACCCCGGAAGGAGCGCGAGAGCCGCAGCGTACAGTAAAACCAATGGCGACGCTTTCGGGAAAGCCGTTCTTTGCTTCATCGGCGTTTTGAAACCTCCCTCATCTCCTCGTAGAGTTCCAGCAGTTTTTCTACCATCCGGGGGGAAAAACGCAGGAACAGCGAGGTAGGTATAATGCGGATAAACATCTCCCGGCCGGCCCTGGTCCGGGCGATCACCGGATCCGAGGCGAGGACGTCTTCCGGCGTTCTAAAGGATATAGTGCCAAAGAGGAAATCCGGGTCTTCCGCCAGGATATACTCGGGCGAGAGGATTGGCTCGGCGGCGCCCGGAACGGCGGCTATATTTTCCACCCCCAGGATGCGGAGTATGTCCCCCGCCAGGGTGGCCCCTGAAAAGGCCATGATGGGGTTGGCGGCGTAAAGAAAAGCCCCCTTAAGGCCCAGGGGGCGCCCCTCCAATTCCTTCCGGATCGTTTCGAATTTTGCCCGCTTGTCCGCGATCAGGGCCTCCGCTTCTTCCTCCCGCCCGGTCAGCCTGCCCATAAGCAGAGTGCTGTTAAAAATATCCTCCATCCGGTAGGCCCCGTGGATAATCGCCGCGTAGCCCCTCCGTTGGAAATCCTCTATCAGCGAAACATTCATCGTGTTCCCGATGATAAGGTCCGGCTCCAGGGAGACGATCAGCTCCGTATTGGGCCGGGCCTGATTGCCGATGGAGGGAAGAAGCGCCGTCTTTTCCTCGGGCCAGATAGGCTCCCTGCCCTGGGGAATGGCCAGGATAGAATCTTCCGCGCCGATTAGGTACAGGGTCTCCACCGCCCCGGGGGAAATTACCACGATACGGCGGTAGCGGGCAAGGGGGACGGAATTCCCCATCCGGTCCGTTATCAGTTCCCCCTGCGCCCCCGCGGCCCTTTTCCAGTAAAGATCCTCCGGCGGATTCTCCGCAGGCGCTTCCGGAAGGGCCTCCGGCTTTCCGCCGCCGGCGCAGGCCCCGGAAAAAACTAAAACCAAAACAAATAAAGCAAAACAATTTTTTCTATTCATTCCCGGCCCTCCCGTTTGCCGTCCCCTGCCGGCCCGGCGCGTCGAAGGCCCGCCGGGGCAGGACGACGGGCTTTCCGTCCTCGCCCTTCGTTACCAGGGCCCGGATGCCGTAGATATCCTCTACCGTCTGCTCCGTAAGAACTTCAAGGGGGCTGCCCTGGCAGCGGATAGTGCCGTCTTTGATAAAAACCACCCGGTCGCAGTACCGCGACGCAAGGTTAAGATCGTGGAATACCGCGACAACAAGCTTCCCCTCCTCATCGGCTTTCCGCCTTATAAGCTCCATTATTTCGATGGTGTGGTTGAGATCGAGGCCGGAGGTCACCTCGTCCAGCAGAAATACATCCCCCTCCTGGACCAGGCAGCGGCAGATGATCACCTTTTGCAATTCGCCCCCGGAAAGCCGGGCCGCGTCCCTGTCCGCCAGATCCGCAATACCCAGCGCCGAAAGCGCTGCCTCGACCTTTTGATAATCCTCTTTGGCGTACCCCGCCCAGCGGGACCGCATATGGGGCAGCCTGCCCATAAGGACAAGCTCCCGCACCGGGAGGGGCATGGCCAGGGCAGGGCGCTGGGGGACAAAGGCGAGAAACCGGGCGCTGCCGCCCGGGCCGGAAATGCCGGCCGCCCCCAAAAAAACGATCCCGCCGCTTCTGGGCTTCAGATAGCCCAAAAGGTTTTTAAGGAAAGTCGTTTTGCCCGAGCCGTTGGGCCCCAGGAGGCCCAGGAATTCGCCCGAGCGCAGGGAAAGGGAAACCTCATTGAGTACTACCCGCCCGTGATAGGCAAAAGTGAGATTGCGGACTTCAATATCCAAAGGATCCTCCCTTGCCCGGCCTGCCCCCCATGCGTATCGCCAGGGCGAGGAAGAAAGGGGCGCCGAAAAAAGCGGTAACCACCCCGATGGGAATCTCCACCGGGGCGATGAGGGTCCGGGCGAGTATGTCCGCAAAGAGGAGGAACATGCCCCCGGCATAGGCTGCCAGGGGGATAAGGCGGCCGTGGTTGTTCCCGGTCAGCCCCCGCACGGCATGGGGCACGATAAGCCCGACAAACCCTATCATTCCGGTAAACGCTATGGAAAAAGCGGCCAGCAGGCTTACCGCCAGAAGCAGCCTCTGCTTGAGGCGGCCCGCCTTTACTCCCAGGGAATGGGCCTCTTCCTCGCCGAGGAGCAGGGCGTCAACATCGTGGCGGTAATACAAAAAATAAAGCATCCCCAGCACAAAGGGGACCGCCAGCAGCGCGATACGATCCCATGATGCCGATCCCAGATAGCCCATGGTCCAGATCACAATGCGGTAGGAATCCTGCCCGGCCAGGTACATGCAGAACGAGGTAAGGGCGCTCAGGAAGGCGCTGACCGCCACGCCCATGACGAGGAGCAGGGACGTGTCGGTCCTGCCCCAGCGGACGGAAAAGCGGAAGACCAGAAACGCGGCCCCGGACGCGCCGAAGAAAGAAAAAAGCCCGTAATAGAAATCCGGCAGCCCCAGCATGAAGGCAAGCACCGCCCCGGCTACCGCGCCAGAACTGATGCCTACGATATAAGGATCCGCCAGGGGATTCCTGAACACCGCCTGGGAGACGGTCCCCCCGGCTGAAAGCATCATCCCCGCCAGGACGGCCATGACGATACGGGGCAGCCTGAGCTCCCAGATAATCCTCGCGAGCGGGGTACCCTGCTCCCGGCCTAGCAGTATCCGTACTACCGTTACCGGGGGGATGCTCACGCTCCCGGAAAACAGGGCGAAGGTACAGAGCAGTACCAGTATTACTGTTACCGTAATACCGGCAGCGGCGGTTTTCCGGTTCGCTTTCACGTCCCCTTCCTGTTTTTGCCCAGGCAGAAGATGCCGCCGTCTTTTTTACCGCCCATATGCCACGCCCCGCCTTCAAACCCGTCCTGAAATTTAACCGTAAGACTAGCGGACAAAAATAATATTGTCAATGGAGCCTGTTTGGAAAACAGGAGTTTTGGGGCAGCGCTAAAATGAAAAAACAGCGGATAAATACCGGGGCAGAATTACGGCGGTTAAAAGCGGGATAGGCCCGGGGGCCGGGCGGCTTATTTCCCGGCCGTCTCGGTTCTCTCTGTTTTCCCGGCGGCCAGCTCCGCCTCGATCTGTTCCGCGGAGTACCCCCGCCTTACCAGTTCCAGCACCATGTTCCGGCCTTCCTCCAGGCCTTCTTCCCGGCCTTTCTCCCGGCCCTCTTCCCGGCCTTCTTCCCGCTGGACAGCGAACGCGTCGTCCCAGTTCCATTCGGTTAAAAGCATATTGATTACCTCCGCTGCGTGGGTTTCCAAAAAATCCTTTAATATACCTTCTTTTATGCATTCCGCCACCGCCGCCCTCATCGCTTCGTCGCGGGATTTCAGTTTCCGCTCGTACTCGCGGACCTTGGCTATGAAGACGCTGTAGCCTTCCAGGGTTTTGGAATGGCTCATGATCGGCGCGTTGTGGCCCTGGTTGATGTTGTATACCCTGACCGCCAGATCCAGAGGGGGGGAACCGCCCTTGCCGAGGCCAAGCCCCGAGGGATCGGCGAACGAATCGGAGAGCTTCAGGACCGCCTCGTCCGGGTACGGGGCCGTCCCGTTGTACAGCACGACAAACTCCGGCAGCGGCAGGGGGATCCTTCGCTCCCGGTACATGTCCCTCCCCCCGGCGATCCTCTCGTATATCCTCGCGACATACATGAGCAGGCGCAGGGGCATGTTCTCGTTTATCGTGGACTGGTGCTCGATCAGCACCACCAGCATGTCGCCGATCTCGAAGGAAATGTCGTTCACCCGGCCCTTGAAGAGCACCCCTTCCAGGGTGTTTATGGTTATGGGGATGTCGGGGCCCAGGGCCACCCCGACCAGGGCGCCGTAAAGCTCCCGCAGGGCGTCGGGCTCGCCGAAAAGCCATGAGAACACGCTGTCCTTGTACTCGCGGTTTGCGTCCATCCGCGCCCCCTGTTTTTATATTAGGGGGTTCCCCGCGAAAATTCAATCCGGGGAATCAGATAAACAGAAATTCCGATTTCAACCGCGGCCCGTTATCCGTGGTTAAAAACCACGGACGAGGCAGGCGCAAAGCTCTCGAAGCAAAAATCCGTGTCGGTCTGTGTCCGCCTGCGGTTTGTTTTTGAAATCAGAATCGCCGCCAAATGAAACAAAGCGCGTGTTTTGCCCGGACTCCCGACTCCCCTCCCTGGAAATTTTCCGTTTTTTTGCCGCAGACGCCTTGACAAAAACGAAAAATAATGATAGATTTCTTTGTATACTTCAGAGGAAGAGGGGTGCAAATCCCCCGCTATCCCGTAACTGTAACCGGGTATCCGCCGCAAGGCGGCCGGTTCCGCCAGACAGCCACTGACCTTGAGGTTGGGAAGGCAGGCGGAAACGGCGGGCTTTCAAAGCGTTGCTTTGGCAAGCCCGGCCCGCAAGCCAGGAGACTTTGGTATGCCATCTTGAATTTTCAGGACTTCGAGGATTGGGTCATGAAATCTGTAACAGGGAAGTTTCCGTTGATCGCGGTTGCCGTGGTTTTGATGGCAATTCTGTCGGCTTGCCCGGGAATGGGCGGTAACGAAGAGCCTTCCCCTTATACGCCGCAGGAGCAGCTGCCCGCCCCGGAAGGGTTTGTCCATGTGCCGGGCGCCACGGTTACCGGGCGGGAGAATTACCGGATAGTATATACCAACCGTACTAATAACAGGGAGGCTATCCAGTACGGGGCTTTTGTCCCGGGCCGGGTTACCGCCATCCCCTCGTTCTATATGGCCAAATACGAAGTTACCTACGAACTTTGGCACGAAGTGTGCCAGTGGGCGGTAAGCGAAGACCGCGGGGATTCCCGGTATGTGTTCGTTAATGCCGGGAAGGAATCCAACAGCGCCGCATCCGGGACGCCGCCCTCCGAAAAAAAATCCTGCCCGGTTACCGATATAAGCTGGCGGGACGCTGTGGTGTGGTGCAACGCCTACAGCGAGAAAGCCGGCCTCGAACCTGTATACTACCATGCCCCGGAGGACGGCGGCGGAATCCTGCGGGCAGCCACCGCCATGGAAGGGTATCTCGAACCGGCGGACAAGGCGGTAATGAGGCGGGAAAAGAGCGGCTACCGGCTCCCCACAATGGCGGAGCGGGAGTACGCCGCCCGCGGGGGCGAACCGAACCTTCCGGACTGGCGCTATAAATACTCGGGAAGCGACAACCCCGACGAGGTAGCCTGGTATTACGGAACCTCCGGCATGGGGCTGGGGGATAATTATGCACAGCGCCCCGATTTCGGCATCCATCCCGTGGGGACCAAAAAACCGAACCGCCTGGGGATCTACGATCTTTCGGGCAATGCCGAGGAATGGGGCTGGGACTGGATGCGTTACAATGCCAACGCCAAAAACCCGCCCATGGGAACGCCGTCAATGGACAAAACGCTTGACCCCGCGACGCCCGAAGAAGGGCCCGCATATTCGAGCGCGGCCAACCAGAAGCCCATGTCCGGCGGCAGCTGGTGGTACGGCGATGAATACTGCCTGGTAACCATCTGGTGGGGGTATTCGACCTGGTATCACGATAATTCGGTGGGTTTCAGAGTTGTGCGGGGCATGGACGAATGAACTTTGTTTCCCGGCTAAAAAGCATTGTTTCCGCGGACCGCGCCTTGACAAGGGCAAGGCGCCGTGACAAATTGCTTGCGTATACTTCAAAGGAAGAGGGGTGCAATTCCCCCGCTATCCCGTAACTGTGACCGGGCATCCGCCGCAAGGCGGATCGGTTCCGTCAGACGGCCACTGGCCCATTGGCTGGGAAGGCCGGCGGAACCGACAGGGCAAAGCCGAAGCACTATTTCGGACAAACCCGCCCGCAAGCCAGGAAACTTTGGTATAGGGGCCTCTTATGGGGCCGTCTAATTTTTTCCAGGCTTCGAGGGATGAGCTTTGTGAAAAGGGACCTGTTTTCCGTATTACCCGTTTTGCCTTGCCTCCTTGCCTCGGCCAGAAGGAGCGATCTATGTTGAGGAAAAGTTTTAAAAAAAGACTGGTTTTTTCGACCTTGGTTCTTTGGATACTCGCCGCTATGTTTGTGTTTGTATCCTGCGGCGGAAACGACCCCGCCGGCAGTACCAAAAGCCTGCTGGCCGGCAAAATCTGGTCTGTCGAGGCGCAGAAAGATGGTTCCGACGAATCCGAATCCCTTAAGGTGGCGATCACGGATACAAAAATAATCGTGATCGACAGTTCCGGCAAAGTAGTATCGACCCAGCCATATACTTACCAGGACGAGCTTTATTTTATCGGGAATTCCGGAACCGGAATAAGTATTAGCGCTGACAGTTCCGGCCTTAACCTGGGGGCTGGGTTTACCGTAGAGGGTTATGATAGCTTTAAACCGCGCAGAGGTTCTCAGCCTATCGATAGTAGCAAAGCGGGAGAGCTGAATAACGCGGAACCGGGCAGCACCGTCACAATACCCCCCCCAAGCTCTAATTCCATATTACCCGGCTTGATTGGCGCCTGGACGGATTCCGGCGAATACAACGGCAACAAATGGACGGACGACTACATCATCACCGCGACCACCCTTACCCACGCCTCCTCGTACAGCGGGATCTCCACGGGCTCCATCGTTTACGTCTACAACTTCGACAACGCATCGGGCTGCCTCATCGTGAAATACGCCGAAGACAATTACAATGCGGTCTATTTCCAGAGCCTAACCGCGACGTCGGTGACCCTGGGCGACGCCTTCGACTCTAACGGCGAAAACTACGACTCCTCGGTTGCCACCCTCGCGGAGGCGATAGAGCGGTTCAGGCCGGAGAACGCGAAGGACTACGGCGGCGGC
>JAIRRR010000282.1 GCA_031255875.1 Treponema sp. | reverse complement strand
GCGCCCGGCGGGGCTGCGCGCGGGAAGCGGTTGTGTAAAGAGACGTTATGCAGGTGGTTTCGATCAAAACCGCCGCCGGGGCTACGGGCGGCGGCCTTAAATGGCGAAACGCCGGTTCTTCCCTTATGCGGATCGGCCTTTCCGACGGTTCCCTTTTTTCCTTTAAAACCGTATACCTCCCCCCGGACTTCCCCCTCGATTCCCTTGCCTCCCCGGGCGCGGAAATATCCGCCGAAGAAGCCGCCTCCCTCCGTTTTGCCGCCGGCTGTTACCGGGCCGAGCGGGCCGCGCTTGCCCTTGTCGCCCGGGCGGAGCAGACCCGGCTCGGCCTGAAAGGCAAGCTGGAACGCAAGGGCATTGATTCCGCCTATATAGGCGCGGCCCTGGAACACCTGGAAGATCTCGGCATTGTAAACGATGAGCGCTTCGCGGGCCTGGGGCTTGAATCGAGGCTCCGCCGCGCCGGGGCCGGGCGGGGCGGCGGGCTCTGCCCCCGGAAACTTCTCAGTTCCCTGCTCGGCCGCTCCGTCCCTGCGGGAACTGCCCGGAAAGCCCTGGGCGCGGCCCTGGATTCCGGGGCAGAGCGGGCTCTGCTCGATTCCTATATCGCGGGCGTCTTTCCGGATTTTGACAAGGATGATATTTCCGTCCGGCGGAAACTAAGGGCGGCGGGCTTTTCCGGCGCCGTTATACGCGCCTATTGGGAGGATATATGAAAGCCCGGCCCCCGGGATCGCGCGGCGGCGGCCCTTCCGGCGGCGGGACGGCGGGCGGTTCCAAAGCCGCCGTCTTTGCCCGCGTTGACGGCCGGGTCCAGGGCGTGGGTTTCCGCTATACCTGCCTGTGCGAGGGCCGCCGCCTCGGCCTGTCCGGCTGGGTCCGCAACAACCCCGACGGCAGCGTGGAAGTCTGGGCCGAGGGCCCGGAGGCCAGGCTGGACGCCCTTATCGAGTGGCTCCGCCACGGCCCGCCCTACGCCCGGGTGGACAGCCTGGACTACGAAAGGCGCGCGCCCCTGGGCGCGTACCGGGGTTTTACGGTAGAAGGCTAGCGGCCTGCTGCCCTTTCTCCGGAAGCTGCGGACGCGGCTTCCGCCCGCGCAAGGGATAGGAGGGGTGCGCGCCCCGCAGGGGCGCAAGCAGACCCGGCGCGGAGCGCCGGGGCCGGAGCGAAGCGGAGCCCCGTATAGCCCGGTCCCCGCCGGAGGCGGGGATGCGCCCGTCATACATTCGGTATTCGGCGTTTTCCAAACCGGGAATTGCCCGGGATCCGTGCGATCCCAGGATCCGCGCGATCCCATTGACCAAGCCCCGGCTTTTCCCTATACTGTACCAACATTATATTGAACTTACGGGGGCCGTTCCAAAACTTTGTTTTTTGGACCGCTTCTTACTCCTGGAGGAGATTGCGCGGGCGGCAGACGCCCGGCTTACGAAGAACCGGCGGTTTTCTCCAGGGGCCTGGCCGGAGGCCTGACGGGCTTTGGACCAGGTTTGACGGACTTTACAGAGATACGCCGCAAGGCGGCCAAGGAGCGCTTAGCATGAAGAGGACTTACCAACCCAGCAAGGTAAAACGTAACCGGAAATTCGGTTTCCGCGCCCGGATGAAGACCCGGGGGGGCAGGATGATATTAAAACGCCGCCGCGCCAAGGGCCGGACCAAGCTGACTGTTTCCGACGAGAAAAAGCCCTATTAACCAGGCGGGGGAAGGCTTCCGCTTCAGGCGGAAGGAGCATTTGAAGAAAGGGAAGGATATACAGAGGGTTTTCAGGCAGGGGCGGGCTGTATCCTGCCCGGGCGCGAAATTGTTTGTGATACGGAGCGGGCTGCCCGGCAACCGGATAGCCTTTACCTTTGCGCGTAAATTCGGCAATGCGGCGGAACGGAACCGGGCCAGGCGTTTGAGCCGGGAAGTTTACCGGCTGGCCCGGAATTCGCTTGAGCCGGGATTCGATTTGGTTTTACTTCTCTATCCGGGAGGGGATTCTTTCGCCAAACGGACGGAGCAGCTCGGAATTCTGTTTCGGAAAGCCGCCTTGTTACGGGAAGAAAGCCGGTGAAATATTTAGTCTGTTTTCTTATCCGGTTTTACCAGCGGGCAATATCGCCCCATCTGGGGGCCAGCTGCCGGTATTTCCCGACCTGTTCCGCCTATGCTTACGAGGCAGTCCGGAGATACGGCGTTTTCCGGGGGATATTCCTGGCGGCCAGGCGCGTCCTGCGCTGCCACCCCCTGCATCCGGGCGGGTACGATCCGGTACCTTGAATTCAGAAAAGGATAGTTATGGAAAAAAATACAATAATAGCCGTTGTTCTTTCCGTTGTAGTTATTACTGCGTATACCTTTATCCAGGCGAAATTTTTCCCTGTCGAAGCGCCGGCTTCGCCGCCGGCCGTTGAGGCCCCGCAGGCGGCCCCCGCGGCCGGGGCGGAGTCGCCGGCCCTGCCCCAGAGCCCGCCGCCGGCTTTGCCCGGGCCGGACGCCGCAGCCCGGGCTGCGGACGCGGGGCCGCGGCAGGAAGAGCACGTGATCATCGACACGCCCCTTTTGCGGGTGGATCTGACCAACGCGGGCGGCGACGTGGTTTCCTTCAAGCTCAAGGAGCACCGGGATTCGGATGATTATGTGGAGATGGTGCTTTCCCCCCTGCAATACGGGGACGCGGCTGCGCCCGCCGCCCATGCGTTCAGTATTGCCTTTGGAAACCTGAACACCAGGCCGGTGGATTCCCTTTTCTATGTGAACCGTATTTCGGATTACGCGGTCGAATTCTACCGCGACGGTTTTACCGACAACGCGGGGAACAGGTTCGGCCTTAAAAAGCGTTATACCTTCAAGCCTGACGAGTATATGTTTGAACTCGCGGTCTCCCTGGAGGGCGACTACGCGACTCCGGCCCTCAACATGAACGGCGCGGCCTATACCCTGGTTTTCGGCCCGCAGATCGGCCCCCGGTTTGAAAAACTGGACGGCCGTTACGATTACCGGCAGTATATTACCTACGCAAACGGAAAGCGCAAGGAGGAAAAGGTAAAAGACGCCAATACCCCCGCGATCCTGAACTCCCGCGTTTCCTGGGCGGCGATCGCCGGGAAGTACTTTGCCTTTATCGCGATTCCCGACGCCACCCAGTACGAGATAGCTTTTTCCACCCGCCCCGAGCCGGGGCTGCCCAGCGCTTCCCGGTTCTACATGAGCCGGCCCGCGCTTGCCGCGTCGCATACGACCGACACTTACCGCTTCTACCTGGGCCCCAAGAGCCAGAAGAACCTCGCCATTTACGACACCGGGGTAAACAGCTTTAACCTGCGGGAGATGGATCTTTCCCGGGCCGCGAGTTCCAGCGGCATACTCTCCCCGGTGGAAACCGCGCTCAAGTGGTCCCTCAACCTTTTCTACCGGCTTATACCCAACTACGGCGTGGCGATTATACTGCTTACCCTGCTGGTAAAGCTCCTGCTTTTCCCGCTTACCAAAAAAAGTTCGGAATCGACCCTGCGTATGCAGACCCTGGCGCCGAAGATCAAGGAACTCCAGGAGAAGTACAAGGACAGCCCCCAGCAGATGAACGCGAAGATGGCGGAATTGTACAAACAGGAAGGCACCAATCCCATGTCCGGCTGCCTTCCCCTGCTGATCCAGTTCCCGATATTTATCGCCATGTACAATCTTTTTAACAACCACTTCGATCTGCGGGGCGCCCCGTTCATACCCGGCTGGATCCCCGACCTTTCGGTCCCGGAATCGGTATTCAGCTTTGCCCCGCACCGCATCCCCATACTCGGCTGGAGCGATATCCGGCTCCTTCCGTTTATCTACGTCGGCTCGCAGCTTCTGACCGGCAAGATTACCCAGACTCCGGACCAGCAGGGTAATTCCCAGATGAAGATGATGTTATACGTCATGCCGATAATGTTTTTCTTTATCCTGTACAACGTGCCTTCGGGACTGACTGTTTACTGGATCATGACCAATTTCCTGTCTCTGATTCAGCAGCTCATAATTAATAAATATTTGAAACAAAAACGGGCCGCTATGGCGACCGTCGAAAAGCCCGCGCCGGTAATCGTGCCGCCAAAGGCCCGGAAAAGGCGAAAGTAAACGCGCCTTTTCCGAATACGGCGCGCCGCCTGCGGGATCAGGCCGGCCACGCGGGCGGCCCGGGCGGAAAGCGTTTGCGGGCCCCGCGCCCCGCAAACGCCTGGCAGAAATTCTAATCGCAAGGAGCGAGTTATGATATACGAATTTGAAGGCCGCACCGAAAAAGAGGCAATCGATCGGGCGGCGGAAGAGCTGGGCCTTGAAAAAGACGGATTTGACGTAGAGATTCTTGAGACCCAGCGTTCCGGCTTGTTCAAGAAGGGTTTTGTCAAAATCAGGGTCCATACGGACAAGCCGGTCAGAAACGGGGCCGCCGCGGAAGACGAGGGCGGGGACGCGGGCGAAGATCGGAAGCGGGAACCGGAGCCCTCCGCCAAGCCCGTCTACGGGGATCCGGAAGCGAAGAACGAATTCGAGCAGATGATTATCGATTTTATGGCGGGGCTGATCCGCCGCATGGGGTACCAGGCGGAAGTTTCCGTGCTCTTCCGCGAGGACCGGAAACTCGGAATAAAAATCGAATCCGACAGTTCTTCCATCCTGATTGGGAAGAAGGGGAAAAACCTGGACGCCCTCCAGCTATTGGCGAACATTTACGCCGGGCGTATCGGCCGGGAAGATATGCGGGTCATCCTTGACAGCGAAAACTACCGCATACGCCGGGAAGAATCCCTGGTGCGCCTGGCCTATACCGTGGCCGACCGGGTGAGGGAAAGCCGGAACTCCATCCTGCTGGAACCCATGAACCCCTTCGACCGCCGCCTTATCCATACGACGCTGAATGATATCGCCGATGTTGAAACCAAAAGCGAGGGTGAGGGCCTTTACAAACAGGTGCGGGTTTATTACCGGGGCATGCGGAACGAGCGATGAAAACAGGAATCGCTTACGCCGGCAAAAATGCCGGCCGGATATTCACGCTTTGCCTTTTACTGGCGTTCGCGCTTTTCCCGGGGGCCGGGCGGGCCGCCGCCGATTCCCTGGAAAACCTGATAGGCGCGGAGCGGGCCGCCGCCCTGGGTTCCGGGGAAGAACCGCAGGAGATACAGTTTAAGGATCCCCGGTTCCGCCTTCTCCCGCAGCACGGGCGGGTAAGGGAAACAATGGAAGCCGCGCGGGAAAGCCTTGATCCGGGAATAATGGTGGAAACCCTTTCCCTCTACAGAAAGCCCGCCTGGGCGGAAAAACCCGCCTGGAGCGAGGCCGAGCGGCTCGGGCTTTACAACGGCATGCTTGCCCTGAGCACTCTGACCGGGCTTCAGTACTATTCGGCAAGCCGCAAAACCATGCGCACCTTTTACGAAAGCTCTTTTGTCATCGGCGATCCTTCCGCAAAAACAGCCGCCGCCGACCCGATCTTTTGGTCCCCCCCGGACGCGCTCACGGTTTTTGCCCGCCAGAAGGATCTGACCTTCGGGGACAATGTCTACCGGTACGACTACCGCAGCTTTCCCGACGCCCTGCTCTTTATCCAGGAGAACCTTAGTTCCCTGAACTACGGCATCATCTCCGCAGTAGGCAAGAACAGGCTGCGTTCCGCGCTGGCGGTTATAGACGCCGGGGAATACCTCCTGATTTACGCCGTTTCCATGGCCAAGGCCGCCTCCCTGCCGGGAATAAGGGGCAGAATAAGCAATTCCTTTTCCAACCGCGCCGAGGCGATAGTCCGGTGGTTCGAGATTAAGGCCGACAGCGCCTTCGCGGGCCCTTAAACGCGCCGGATAATCGGGATTTTCGCGCTGCAAATAGCGCGAAAATCCACAAGTGCAACAGGCTGCTAGGCAAAACCCGTTTCTTGGGGTAAGTTTGTCAGCAATGGAAATTACGCGGAGAAAACCAGACAAGGAGAAAATTTATGGCTCATCGTGAAATTCTGGGGCCCGGGGACAGGCCTTCGCTCGGAGCGTGGATACCTCTGAGTATCCAGCATGTATT
>JAIRRR010000280.1 GCA_031255875.1 Treponema sp. | reverse complement strand
GACCGTGTCGTCGCCGAAGTGGCGGGGCACAAGCCTCTCCTTTGCCGCCCCGGTCCGGGGGAACAGCGGGGAGGGCATTAACGGCTACGGCTTTAGCGTGGGGGCGAGTACCGGCATTGTGGGCGGCAAGGGGGCGGCATACCAGGCATCGCTCCTCGAACGGGAGCGGAGGTTTTTGCAGGCCGGGCGGAACGTCCGGGCGCGGCGGCTTGCGGCGGAAGGGGAATTCTGCGAAGCGATAAAAGGGCTGCTCGCCGCGCGGAATACCGTACTGGAAGCTCAGAGGGAAGTACTTACCGCACGTTACGATTTGGAAGGCAAACGCGCCGGGGGCTATGGTTCCGCCAGCGTAATCCTCAGATCGGCGGAACTGAGGCTGCGCAGCAGGGAACGGGCACTGGCCGAAGCGGAACGCGGGTTTGAGGGAAGCCTGAAACAATTTGCGGAAAGCTGCGGCCTGCGGGAGGCGGGAATCCCGGGCGACATTCCCGAAGAGGCGCTGCTGCGGATAACTTCTTTCGATCCCGCTCGGTATACGGAACTGGAGGCCGCCGTCAGCGTCCACAGCATAAACAATCTGGCCCGGAAATCCCAAAATTATCCGTTTTCCCTTGACGCCCGTACCGGCTATTCCTGGAGGAACAACGACGCTGCGGGGGCCGTTCCGGGCGCGGCGTCCTCGGCGCCAAATTCCCGGTTAAGCGCCGGGGCCAGCCTCGCGGCCGGGGGCGTCTCCCTGGGCGTAGACCTGTCGCTGCCCCTGCAAAAGAGCGAGCCCGCGCTGACCCTCTCCCTGGAGTGGAAACTCAACGGCTTTAAGCTGTTTAGAATCGACCGGAGGCTTGGCGAGATAGCGGCGGCGCGGGAGCGGGAAGATATACTCGCCGCGGAGAAAAAATTCCGGGATCTCGGCACCGAATACGAGAGGAAATTCGCGGACCTTGAGTGGCGGCTTGAAACTTACCGGGAAGAGGCCGAACTATTCAGGCTTAACGCCGAGGAACAGAAGATCTGGCTTGACCGGGGCATTATCAGGGAGATCGATTATATCGACGCGCGGACGGAGTACCTTGCCGCGATGAACCGCCTGTTGCAGGCTAAAATAGACCGGAGGCTCTACAATATCGAAGTAGAAAAACTGTTTGTTGACGGCGGGGCGGAATAAGTGGCGGGAAAGCGCGTTGTTTTAATAATAACAGTACTGATAATAGCCGCAGGTGCGGCGGGGCTGGCCGGGTTTTTCAGATTCCGCCGCGCCCCGGATCGGGAGACAGGCTATACGGTGCGGGAGGAGATATACCGCAATGTGATAGAGATTTCCGGCAATATCCAGGCTGCCCAGGAACAGAAGATCCAGGCGGCGGGCGACGGGATTGTGGAAAAAGTGTACGTCCGGGAGGGGGACCGGGTAAAAACCGGGCAGATGCTTTTCAGGCTCAGTGATTCGCAGGAGCGCTTCAACCTGGCGAACCACGAATTCCAGATGAACCAGGAACGCATTAACGGCCCTTCGGCCAAACTCGCGCTTATGGAGGAGCAGCGTACCGTGCTGCGGCAGAACATCGCCGATCGCGGCCTTACCGCCCGCTTTGACGGGGTTATCGGGCAGCTCAGGCTGGCCGAGGGGGACTACGCCAAGGCCCAGGATGTTTTCGGCTACCTTATCGACCGGAGCTACCTGAAAGCCACGGTGGAAGTCGTGGAAACCGACGCGGCGAGGCTTAAGGCCGGGCAGAAGGTACGGCTCGTCTTTGCCGCGTATCCCGATCTCGCGGTGGAGGGCGAGGTGCTGTCCTATCCTGCGGTGGGCCGCATCACCTCCCGGGGCGCCACGGTGCTGGACACGGAAATCCGGGTGGATAATCCGGCGGACGAGATCATCCCCGGCTATTCTTTTACCGGCGAGATTATCGCCGGGGAGAACGAGCGCGTCCTGACGGTGGAGGCCTCCGCCATTGCCTACGAGAACGGCAGGGCCTATGTGGAAAGGGTAGGGCGGGGCGGCTCTTCCGGCGGAGGCGGCCGGGAGTCGGCGGGCGGGCAGGAGCTTGCCGCGCCCGAGCGGGTAGCGGTGGAAGCGGCCCCTTACGGCCGGGGCATGGTGCGCATACTGTCGGGCCTTGAAGCCGGGGACCGGCTTCAAGCCCAGTCCGCGGACGGCGCCTTTGGCCCCGGCGGCCGCCGGAGATCGGGCGGAGGGGCGCGCCTTTTCAGATGAGCGGGTTAGCGCTGGCCGCCCTGGAAGGCGTGTACAAAAACTACGCCATGGGCGACGCGGAGGTCAGGGCGCTTGACGGGGTTTCCTTTGCCATAGGCGCGGGGGAATTTGTGTCCATCATGGGCCCTTCGGGATCGGGGAAGTCCACCTGCATGAACCTTATCGGCTGCCTCGACCGCCCCAGTTCCGGCGCGGTTTTTATCAACGGCACTGATACTTCCAGGATGGGCGCGGGGGAGCTTGCCCGGCTGCGGAACAGGACGGTGGGGTTTGTGTTCCAGCAGTACCACCTTATTGCCAGCATGACGGTGCTGGAAAATGTGATGCTCCCCCTGCGTTACCGGGGGCTCCCCCCGCGCCGCCGCCGCGAGCTGGCCGCAGCGGTGCTGGATCGTGTCGGGCTTTCGGACAGGCTGAAGCACCGGCCCCGGGAACTTTCCGGCGGGCAGAAGCAGCGCACCGCCATAGCCCGGGCCCTGGTCGCTTCCCCCGCCCTGATCCTGGCCGATGAGCCTACCGGGGCTTTGGACAGCGAGACCGGCAAATCGGTAATCGATCTTTTCGAGGAGATTAATTCCCGGGGGACCGCCGTCATCATCGTTACCCACGATCCCGGAATCGGGGAGCGCGCGCGTCGGCAGATCAAGCTCCGGGACGGAAAGATCACTGCGGACACGGCGGAGGCGGGTACAGCGGCGGGCGCGGAAGGGGAGCGGGTTTCCCGCTTTGTATTCGGGGGGGAAAGTTTTGCTTGAGGATTTTGCCGGCGCGTTCCGGAATTTCAAGACCAACAGGACTCGCACCATACTTTCGCTTTTGGGAATCATCATCGGCGTGGCGTCGGTGATCATGGTAACTACTATCGGCTTGAGCGCCACAGGCGATGTACGGCGTATCCTGGGCCAGGCGGGGCTCGACCTGGTCCAGGTGCGCCCGGGCTGGGGCAGGGGGAACAGCAGCGCTGTCGACCTGGACGAGAATTTCAGGGAAGAACTGGCCGCTTCCATAAGCGGTATTAAAAATATAATTTACGTTAATGATTTCAGCGGGGCGCTGAGAAGCGGGAGCCTGGAAGAGCTCAGCCTGCGCCTGCTTGCCGTAGAATCGGATTACTTTTCCGCAGTGGGGACAGACCTGGACTACGGCAGTTTTTTTTCCGCGTCGGAGAGCGCCGTCGGCGCGCAGAAGATCATCCTCGGCTCGGAAGCCGCCCGCTACCTCTTCCCCGGCGGGGAAGCGTCCGGAAAAACCGTGATCCTCCAGATGGACGGTTACCGTCTGGGTTTCCAGGTTGCCGGAGTGCTTGCCCGGTCCGACGCGGTGGGTTTTGAAAGTCCCAACCAGAACGCCTATGTGCCCAGGATGGTCTACAGCAGGAAAATCGACCCCGCCAACCGCAACGCCGGAATCGTTTTTGTCCAGGCGGCGGACCAGAACGATACTCCCCGCATCCAAAAAGAAATAGAGGGCCTGGGCGGGCGGAAGTCAGGCGGCAATCCCCAGGCGCTGTCGGTATTCTCCATGCAGTCCGTACTGGAGCAGTACAACCAGGTAACCCGTTCCATGAACCTCCTGCTGTCGGGCATTGCCGGAATTTCGCTTTTGGTTGGCGGCATAGGGATTATGAACATTATGATTGTTACCGTTACCGAGCGGAAGCGGGAAATAGGCATAAGGAAGGCGCTGGGCGCAAGCCCCGCCGCCATCAGGACCCAGTTCCTGACGGAGTCTGCGGCCCTTACCCTTATGGGCGGCGCGGCGGGGATCTCGCTGGGAATCGCGCTGAGCGCGGCGGCGGTGTCTTTTTTCGGCTGGGTTCTGGTAGTCGATCCCCTGAACTGCGCCGCAGCGTTTGTGTTTTCCGCAGCGGTGGGGATATTTTTCGGAATCCACCCGGCAATACGGGCGGCAAGGCTCGATCCCGTGGAAGCGCTGGCCGGGGAATAACGGTATTTCAGCGGCGCGGGTTTCATCTGCCGGGCTACTAGCGCTTGCCGCCGACTTGTACTATGCTGGTTTCTCTGGAACGGTAATTTACAACGCCGCCATTTGGAGGAACTATGCCCAGACGCTTATTGCCAATTCTTGTTTTTCTCTTTTTTGTGTCCGCCCTGCACGGGCAGGATTCCGCAAATCCGGCACCCGCCCTCGACAGCGCCGTCAAAAGCCTGGCCGCTGATGTCAATAGGAAGTTTCCCCCGGGGGAAAATCCGAAAGTCGCCCTTGGCCTGTGGACCTACCGCGATTCGGTTCCGGACCTCGGCCTTTACTGGGCCGCCCAGCTTACCGAGGAATTGGCGGGCCTTCCGGGCCGGGCTTTTACGCTGGTTTCAGGGGGCCAGTCTGCGGCGGACTGGCTGATTTCCGGCGAAATTGACAGTATCGCCGGTATCATACGGGTCTATACCCGGATCATCCGATCGGGCGACCGTTCGATCGCGGCGAGTTTCCATTCGGATTTTGAATTCGACGAATATTTTGCCGAAATGCTTTCGGACGGCGGCGGGGGGAGCTCATCTTCGGCCGCCCGCGTCGCCCGGGACGCCTACGAGCCGGACAGCCGGGAAAATCCCCTTGCCGTGGAAATAGCCGCTGGCGAGGACGGGCCGGTTGTCAGCCGCACCCTTCATGCCGGAAACGACGAAGACTTTTTTCTGCTTGTCCCGGACAGGGAGGGCGCTTTGGTGATGGAAACCACGGGGGATGCGGATACTTATTTGGAACTCTACGACGCCGGTTCGTGGAACAAGATTGCCGAAAATGACGACGGCGGCTCGGGTTCCAACGCCCGTATCCGTTACCAGGCCCAGCCGGGCGGCCGCTACATCGCCAAGGTCCGGGGTTATAGCAGCGGCGACACGGGGAGCTACGGCTTTCGCGCCTTTATTGTCGAACCCGTCCGCCCCGATGAATACGAAAATGATGATGATTTTGACTCCGCCAAAGATATAGACATAGGGACGCCCCAGCAGCACACCTTTACCACCGGGGATGACGTTGACTGGGTCCGATTCAGGATAAGCCAGGCCGGCCGCTATACAATACGGGCCCGGGGCGTAATTTCCGCCCGGCTTGACACCTGTATTGAATTGTACGACGCGGGCCGCAGCCTGATTGACGAGGACGACGACGGCGGCGAAAATCTGGATGCCCGCCTTTCCGTACGCCTCCAGGCCGGGACCTACTATCTGAAAGCGGAGTGTCTCAACAGCGAACCTGATCAGCCCTATACAATCAGGATAGACGCGGAGTAGAATTTCACCAACACGGGGTGCGAACATGAAGCTGCCGGTATTATATGAAAGGCCGCCTGCCAGGATCTCCCGCTTCCTTTGGGCGTGCGTTTTCCTTGCTTTCATTCTTTACGCCGCCCCGCAAAACGCGGGCGGGCAGGAAATTCCACGGCCCGCCGGCCGTTTCGCCCTGGTTATCGGCAACAGCGATTACCGGCATGTGGATAATCTGCCGAACACAGCCAACGACGCCTCCGATATAGCGGAAAAACTCTCCGCCCTGGGCTACAGCGTCGATCTGCGCCTTAACGCCGATTCCGGCGCGATGGCCCGGGCCGTCGGCGACTGGATACGCCGGCTTTCCGCCGAACGGACAAGCGAGGGCTTTTTCTGGTACGCCGGGCACGGGGTCCAGGTTTCCGGGGAAAACTACCTTTTGCCCGTGGACATAAACGCCGAGGACGAGGCGGGCATTGTCTACGGCTCCTATCCCCTCGGGCGG
>JAIRRR010000260.1 GCA_031255875.1 Treponema sp. | reverse complement strand
AAGCTGGGGGTGGAAACCCTGCTGGACGACCGCGCCGAACGGCCGGGGGTAAAGTTCAACGACGCCGATCTTACCGGCATTCCCTTCCGCGTCGTGGTGGGCGGCAGGGAGCTTGCGGGCGACAAGCCCCGGGTGGAAATAAAACGCCGCGCCGAAAAAGAGGGCCGCCTTGCGGAGCTTTCCCTCGCCGCTGAAGATCTTTCGTCGCAGCTGCTTGCCGAAATGGCGCGGCTTAACGGCTAGCAGTTTGTTGCGCTTCGCGCATAAATCTTCAAAAAATCGCCGATGAGGCGATTTTTTACCCCGCAAACTGCGTCGAACCGAAGGTTCGTAGCACGCCGGATAATCGGGATTTTTGGCGTTACTGCTGGTGCAAAAATCCACAAGTGCAACAGGCTGCTAAATACCGGCGTTGTAATACCGCCGCTCCTCCCCGATCGTAGTCGCGGCTTCGTGCCCCGGAAAAACGGCGATGCCGCTGTCCAGGGCCAGAAGCCGCCGAAGGCTCTTTACGATGGCCTGGAAATCACCCCCCGGAAGGTCGGTACGGCCTTCGCCGCCCTGGAACAGAGTATCCCCGCTGAAAAGCAGCTTTTCCCGCTCCATGAAGAAACAGACCGAGCCGGGCGTGTGGCCCGGGGTGTGGAGCACGGTAAAAGGCCCCGCGCGATCCCCTTCCTCCAGGAGCCGGGTCGGTGCGGGTATGGGCTGCCAGATCCGGTCAATATACTCGCTGCTGCCCGTCGCGGCGGCCAGGCTGAGGCGGTGCGTCTCGTAAGCGCCGGGGCCGATATAGGCGGCGTCTTCCCGGTGTATGGCGATTTCCGGGGACGGGCGGGAGGCGAACGCCGGATCTCCGGCAAGCGCGGAAAGAAGCTCCGGCAGGGCCGCCACATGGTCGAAATGGCCGTGGGTAAGGAGTATGTACCGGGGGCAGAGTTTCAATGCCTTGAGTTGTGCTATAATACGGGGGGCTTCGTCTCCGGGGTCGATTACGGCGCATTCCCCGGGCGGGCCGCCCGATGCCGGGGGAACGGGGACGATCCAGCAATTTGTGGCGATTGCCCCGACAACCAGGGGCTCGGGTTTGAATTGGTCCATGGGGGAATAATACACTGAGAATTTTAGATTTGCTAGTGATTCTTTCTTTCGCCGCCTTCTGGTACGGGATTGTCCCGATAATAGGCGCTTTTCTTGTCCGCCGGACCTGGCGGCATTTCAGGCGGCGCTTTGAGGAACTAAGGCTGAGGCCGCTTCTGGACTACGCGGCCTACCGCCACGGCGGGGAGGGGGAGTACCGCTTCATCGGGGGTTTTGAGTCGGTCACGGACGGCCGCACCCTCTGGATCAAAGGCGCGGAACTCACCGTCCCGGTAGCCCTTACCGGCGCCCAGACCTACGTGCTTCCCATGCCGCCCGATTCCGAGTCCGGCGCCGGGGACACGGGCCTGCCCTTCGGCGGGGAAGGCGCTTCCCTCAAACCGGCGGCGGGGAAGGCGGTGCACGAAAGCTTTGACCCGGGCAAGGAAACCCCCCAGCGCATCAAATGGGAGCAGCTTACCTCCCTTACCGAAGGGGCCAGGGTTTTTGTCGGCGGCGCGCTGGTTTTAACGGACGACCGGCTTACCTTCGCGTCAACCAGGGAAAAGCCCCTGATGGTAATCTTCTACGACGGGCCCGACCGCTCCCTGACCGTCCGGACTATAAGGGCCGGCCGCCGGGGCAACGAGTACTGGAACAGCCTGACGCCCTATGCCCTCGCCCTGGGGGTCTTTTGCCAGCTTGTCATGGTTCTTGTTTATATGCAGCGGCCTTTCTTCCAGCTCGCGGTAATCGCCGCATTCGCCGCCATGTTCCTCCCCCTGTTCCCCCTGATTCCGCCGGGACTGGTGTTCACCGTGATTTACCGTAACCTCTGGTGGCGCGGCCGGGTGTACCGCGCCTGCCGGGACATGGTCCGCCTGCCCCTGCGCTACTTTTCCGGAAGCGAGCTGCGGGGCGTCCTGCCCGGCGGCGAGGAATACGCCGGCCTGGGCTACAGGACCCTGGGCGGAGAACTCCGCGCGAAGGTTGAAAGCGGGGAGATCCCCCTGCTGATACCGGAAAAGGAGGCGGGGAAAAACGCGCGCTGGTATGTTTTCGGTGTCCCCGGCCGCGCCGGAACCGGGGATACGCCCGTCGGGGGAAAAGACGTCCCGCCTCCCCTGCCGTCGCCCCCCCGGGACGTATTCGCGCCCTTTGCCGCAGTCCCGGGGAATCCGGAAAAGCTCGCCCGGATCTTCAACCGCAGGGCCTATATACTTGAGATTGTTTCCTGGGCGCTGCTCCTTGCCGGGATAGGCCTGAACGTTTTTTGTATCGCCGTAATTGTTTTGTAACTATTCAGTCGCCCTGCGGGGGATAGCGAAAACCGGCGGAAGGAAGGGGCTTTTAGCCCGGAGGGGCTTTGCCCTCGATGAGCCGATTAGGAGCGAAAGGGCCTTGATGCCGCGCCCAAGCGGGGGCGGCTTTCCTGTCTCCTTTGGTAATGTATTGGAGAACAGAGAATCTCCGAAATTACGCTGCGAAAGCGCACAGATATGCCTATCTTCGCGCCGGCCGCGCAGCATTGCCGGGCCGTCTGCAACCAAACAAGGGCGCGGGTGTCTCTATTGGCATGAATGCAGTGATATCGCAAAAAATTTCAGGTTTGCCGGCCGGCAAAGGGCCAATCGCCATCCCGGCTTCCTTTCAAACCATGGGCGAGGAGATAGCCAATTCCGTAATTCACGGCCTGGGGAGCCTCTTGGCCGCCGGGGGGTTGATGCCCCTGGTTTTCCGTGCCGCAGGGTTCCTGGGGGGGCGGGGCGGCGGCATTGCGGCGGCGGCGGCCTATATCGTTTTTTCCATAACCATGATCGCCATGTTCCTGGCGTCAACCGTGTACCACGCGGTGCCGCACCAGGGCGCGAA
>JAIRRR010000136.1 GCA_031255875.1 Treponema sp. | reverse complement strand
GTACCCGCCCCCGTAGGTAAACACGCCGACACGGGCGAAAATGAAAAACAGTTCCGCCAATTCTTTCATTTTTTTTGTTCCGGGTAGACGACCGACAGGTGCAGTTCTTTAAGCTGTTTTTCGTCAACTTCCCCGGGGCAGTCGTCCATGGGACTCTTCGCGAAGGAATCTTTCGGAAAGGCGATCACTTCCTTAATGGAAGTTTCCCCCGCCATAATCATTACCAGCCGGTCAAAGCCCGGCGCGATGCCGCCGTGGGGGGGCGCGCCGTATTTGAATGCTTCGGTGAGAAAGCCGAACCTGGCCTGCGCCTCCTCGGGGGGGATGCCGACTATGCCGAAGACGCGGTTTTGCAGTTCCGGGCTGTGGATACGGATGGAGCCCGAGGCAAGCTCGTAGCCGTTGAGCACCAGATCGTAGAGGTCGCCCTTTACCGCGCCGGGGTCCTGCTCCAGGGTGCCGTGGTACTGTTCCTGCGGGTAGCTGAACATGTGGTGGGCCGCCTGCCAGCGGTTCTCCTCCTCGTTAAATTCGAATAACGGAAAGTCTACTATCCAGACAAATTCGAAGCGCCGCCCGCCGCCCGGTCCTTCGGCAAGTTTAAGGTCCTTTCCCAGTTTTGACCGCACGGCCCCCAGCGCGGTATTCGCGGTCTTCCTCGCGGAGTCCGCCACGATAAGGATAAGATCCCCGCTTTTCGCGCCCAGCCCGTTGCATATCGGCCCGGCCTGGTCCTGGAAGAATTTGGAAACGCCGCCTTCCAAAAGCGGCGCGCCCTCCGTACCGCCCGCCTTCATCCAGGCAAGCCCCTTCGCCCGGTATATCTTCGCGTGGGCTTCCAGTTCCTCGATCTGCTTTCTGGAATAGGACGCGCCGCCCATTGCCGCAGAAGGGACCACCAGCGCTTTTACCGCGCCGCCCGGAACGGTAATGCCTTTAGCGGCGGCGGCGCTTCTCTCAGCCTCGCCCCGCTCCAGCGCGTCCTTGAAAGCCTGGAAGCCGGACGCGGCGACATAGGGGGAAAAGTCCCGCAGCTCAAGGCCGAAACGGAGATCGGGCTTGTCCGAGCCGTAGCGTTCCATGGCTTCTTCGTAGCTGAGCCGGGCAAAATGCGCGGGAAGTTCCACGCCTATCGTTTTTTTGAACACGTAGCCCATCAGCCCCTCGGTTACGGCAAGTATGTCTTCCCGCCCCACGAAGGACATCTCTATGTCGATCTGGGTAAACTCGGGCTGGCGGTCCCCCCGGGCGTCCTCGTCCCGGTAACAGCGGGCAATCTGGAAGTACTTGTCAAAACCCGCCGCCATAAGTATCTGCTTGTAAAGCTGGGGCGACTGGGGCAGGGCGTAGAATTTTCCCGGGTGGATGCGCGAAGGCACCAGGTAGTCCCTGGCCCCCTCCGGCGTGGACCTGATGAATGTCGGGGTCTCTATTTCGTAAAAACCCTGCTTTACCAGCCATTCCCGCACTGCGAAAGCCGCCTCGTTCCGTAGCCGTATGCGCTTCTGCATCCCCGAGGAGCGGAGGTCCAGGTAGCGGTACTTTAGGCGCAGTTCTTCTTTCGCTTCCGATTCGTCCGACCCTTCGGCGTCGATCTGGAAAGGCAGCGCCAGGGACCTGTTCAGAATTACTATCCTGTCCGCGGCGACCTCGATTTCCCCGGTGATCATTTCGCTGTTGACCATGCTGCCGGGCCTTTCCCTTACGGACCCTTCGACGGCAATGCAGAATTCGTTTCTCAGCTCGGCGCTCAACGCCGCCAGATCGCCATTCTGCTCGCAGTCAACCACAACCTGGGTGACGCCGTAACGGTCCCGCAGGCTGATAAAGGAAATGCCGCCGTGGTCCCGCTTCCGGTGCACCCAGCCGTTAAGGACGACCCGCTTCCCGGCATCGGCCTTCCGCAGTTCCCCGCAGGTGTTTGTACGCTTCATGCTTTCCATAAGGCAACTATACCCCGAAGCTCCGTTCGTGGCAAGGCCGCCTTCCGCCCTGTGCGTCCCGGTTTTTCGGTTAAAAGTAACTCAGCTTTATCCGCTTGCCTATGGTTTCAAGGTTCGCGGCCAGTTCTTCTATCAGGCGCATTTTAAGGGAGAAGGCTATCTGGGCGTTCTGTTCGTTTTCATGGGCCGCGTTTACCGCCCTGCCTATGAAGAAGTTGATGTCCGTCGCTTCCTCAAAGAGGAAGCGGGCAATCCGGGACGCGCCGTCGTCGCCGCTGTTCCAGTCCGCGTAGTTTTCGTTGTCCTTGATATAATCCGCCGCGTACTCGGCCACTTTGCGCAGGGTAATTATCCCCTCGGTTACCAGGTCTATCCCTTCGATTTTTGAAATCGGGGGGATGTCCGGATCCGATACCGAGGGGGGAATGTCCGTGATAAGCGGCCGCTTGAGGAATTCGGCGGCCAGGCGGGAGGTAGTGCCGCCCGAAATGATGTGCCTTCCCTCTTTGGAAAGAAAGAGGCTCATCATCTTTGAATGGTCGCCCGGATCGTGGGGCGGGCCGGCGAGCATATTGACCTGCCTGCGGGCGCGGACCTTTACGGCGCAGACCGTGGTGTCGTCGGCGGGCCTGCCCCCGTAAAGGGAATAGCACTTGTTTATCAGCATGGCGCTCAGGGTCTTCGCGGTCCAGCGCGGGTCGTAGATACCCTCCAGAAAAGACGCGACATCGTCCCGCTGCCAGTCCATGTTCAGCTCGGGCCCGGTGCCGGCGTTGATGACCCCGTCGCTCATGGCGACAAAAATATCCCCTTCCCGTAGCGCGATCCTTGTCTTGCGGATAATTTTATCGCCGATAGTTTCGGATATTACAGGGTAGTCGAACAGCTTTCCTTCGCGCAGGAGGATCACCCCGGGATTATCGTACTGGATAATCTCCGCCTCCTGGTTTATTTTGATTTTGATTATGGTAAAGGTTGAGTAGGCTATGCCGATTTCGGCCCGCACGGGCAGGGTGGCCGCGATGGTGGACACGCAGTCTTCTACCGTAAGGGAGCTTGCTATCATGGTAGAGATGATCCGGGCGGTAAGGGTGGAGAGGATGCTGGCCTTTACCCCGCTCCCGAGGCCGTCCGCCAGCACTATTACGGTGGAATCGTCGCTGCCCGTATCTTTCCCGAAGATGCGGGAGTACTCGCTCCGCGACGAATGGGCTATCTCCACGTGATCCCCGCAGAGCTGCTCCCCGTATTTGTTGAGGCTTATGTATCCCAGATCGGTGCAGAGCTTAGGCATCGGAAAGCGATTCCTTCAGCTTGGTCAGGGCGATCTTGGTTTCCGCGGCGGTGTCGCCGAGCAGCGACGCTATTTCCTGCACGGTCCTCATCTGCTTTTCTATTACCCTGTCCGCCACTTCGATTGTTTTGCGGTTGGTGTTCTCCTTCGCCTCTTTCCGCGTCTCCTCTTCGGTTATGTCCCGCATAATTGAAATAATAATATGGTAGCTCTTGTCATAGATGATGGTCTGCTCAACATGCCTGCGGTAATCGGCCAGGTAAACGTGTTTGTTATAATTGGCTGACAGCTTTTCCTTTGCTTCGATAAACGGCAGGGGGTCCATGATCCGCACGACCTGATCCCCCAGGATGTTCGAGGGGTTTACATTGAAGAGGCGGCACGCGGCCGCGTTGATCTGCTGCACCTCGTAGTTCTCGTTGAGCACCACGACGGCGTTGGGCGTGTTTTTGATGATGTTGTCCGAAAAGGTTTCCGCCTTTTCCTTGAGGTACGGGAGGCACATGGTCAGAGTCGCCTTCCCCTCCAGTACCGCCTGCGCCTTGTCCCGGCAGCTGTCGTACCCGCAGCTCCCGCAGTTAAGCTCGTGCTCGGCCTTTGTTTTCCCGGTTTTTTTCAGCACTTCTTCTATCGCCTCGTTGCCGAAGTGGAACTTTCTCGGCGCAAGGGATTCGAATTTCCGCAGGAGATGCTCCCCGCTGTAGTCGAAAACCGGGAAGTCGCCGGTCCCTGCGGCGCCGTTAATGGCGATATAGTTCCGCACCGGGTGCTCCCAGTTTTTGCTCATCGCGGGCCCCATGGAACAGCTTCCCGAACAGGCGGACATTTCGATAAAGCAGCGGTCCAGATGGCCCCGTATTATGTCCTCGATATAGACCTTGCAGTTTTCGATCCCGTCTACCGAAAGGTAGCTGTACTCCCTGTTTTCCTTCGCCATGGTGCGCAGTATGCCCCCGTTGACGGGAAAGAGCCGCGCCAGGGTGTTCCCGTTCCCGGCGCGGGCGGGGCCGGAAGCCCCGGGAAGCCCCTCCCCCTGCTCGATGGTTATATCCCGTTTCCTGAGCCACAGGGAAAGCTCCCGAAAGGTGATCACGCAGTCCACCACCCCCGCCGCGTCGGACTCCGCCTCGGCTTTTTTGGAGATGCAGGGGCCGATGAACACGGTTTTCGCTTCCGGGCTGCGCCGCTTGATGTCAAGGCAGTGGGCGTGCATGGGGGAAACCACGTGGGCCATGTAGGGGAGGGCCGCCGGGTAGTATTTTTGCACCAGCAGGTTCACCGTGGGGCAGCAGGTCGTTATGATGACCCGCTGTTCCCCCTCGTTCACCATGGCATCGTAGCGCTTTTTGACAATTGTCGCCCCGACGGCGGTTTCCTCGACGGCGGCGAAGCCCAGCTTCTTCAGCGCCTCCGTCATGGCGGCTATGCCGGCCCCCCCGAAATTCGCCACGAAGGACGGGGCCAGGCTTGCCCAGACATCTTTCCCGCTCCCGATCAGCGCTTCCGCGGAATCGAGGTCGCTCCGCATCTCTTTTGCGTTTTGCGGGCACGCCACAAAACAGTACCCGCAGAGTATGCATTCCTCGCTTACGATCTCGGCCTTGTTGTTTTCAAACTTGATGGACTTAACCGGGCAGCGCCTGATGCACTTGTAGCAGGTTTTGCAGTCGGTCGCCTTCAGCCTCAGATACTCGGGCATCCTGCGGCCGGACCCTATTCGTATTCCACCACGTTGGCCCAGTTGTGCAGGAGGTTGCGGTTGTCCTCCGCCGCCTTGCTGAGCTGGGCCGCCGCCACAATCGGTATCCACTTGTCGGCGTACTGTTTGGCCGTGTCGGTCCTGGCGCAGAACAGGTTGAAGTACTTTTCCGCGATGACGAACTGCTTGGCCAGCACGAACTGCATCCAGGTCTGCACCGCGTCGGCGGAGGCGTTCCCCGCCGCGGCGTGGGACCAGTCGATGATGTAGGCCTCGTCCGCGGAAGTGATGATGATATTGCTGGGGTTGAAGTCCCCGTGGCAAAGCTTCGTGTGCCTCGGCAGGCTGTCGAGCCGCGTGGAAAGCTCGTACCGGGTTGTGGCGTCGAGCCCCGACGTGTTGATCTTCCGGTGCAGCTTGTCCCGCAGGAGCGCGAGCCGGGACGCGGAATAGCCGTGCATTTCAATCTGGATATCCACGAAGCGGCCCAGATGCTCGTTAAGCCTGTCCGGCTCTTTTTCAATCAGCTCGGCCAGGGTAACGCCCTCGATGTACTCCCAGACGATGGCCCAGTTCCCTTCGATTTTGGTAACCTCGTGCAGCCTCGGCACTTTCAGGCCCGTCTCGCCCACGGCGGCCAGGTTCAGCGCCTCGTTAAAAACATCCGACGCGGGGTATTCGCTTCCCATAACCTTGTAGACCCTGCCGTCCTCCAGATATATCTTCTTCTTTTCCCGCTCGACAATAATCTTCCGTTCGCCCATTATTTGCCTCCTCCGGCGGCGACGCTGCCCGCCCCGTAATACGCGCTGAGGAACATCTGCCTGATCTCGCTTATCAAAGGGTAGCGGGGGTTGGCGCCGGTACACTGGTCGTCGAAGGCCGCCTCGCTCATGCTGTCAAGCCGCGCGAGGAAGTCCTGCTCGTCTATGCCGTAATCCCGTATGGTTTTTTTGATTCCCACCTCTTCCTTGAGTTTTTCCACGGCGGCGATCAGCGCCTCGAGTTTTTCCCCGTCGGTCCTGCCCCTGAGCCCCAGCGAGTCGGCAATCCGCGCGTAACGCGCCAGGGTGCGCGGGTACTCGTACTGGGGGAAGGTCCCCATCTTGGGGGGCGTTTCCGAGGCGTTGAAGCGCATCACCTCGCTTATCATCAGCGCGTTAGCCACGCCGTGGGGCAGATGGTGGAACGCCCCGAGTTTGTGCGCCATTGAATGGCACACCCCCAGAAAGGCGTTGGCAAAGGCCATGCCGGCGATAGTCGCGGCGTGGGCCATTTTTTCCCGCGCCCGGGGGTCCGCCGCCCCGTTGTTGTACGCCCGGGGCAGGTACTCGAAGATCAGCCTGAGCGCCTCTACCGCGAGGCCGTCGGTAAATTCCGTGGCAAGCATCGAGGCGTAGGCTTCGAGCGCGTGGGTCATGGCGTCAATGCCGGACGCGCTGGTAAGGCCCCTGGGGGCGTCCATCTGCATGTCCGCGTCCACAATCGCCATGTCCGGCAACAGCTCGTAGTCCGCCAGGGGGTACTTCATTCCCGCCTTCTCGTCGGTGATAACCGCGAAGGGCGTTACCTCGCTCCCGGTCCCCGCCGAGGTAGGCACCGCGATAAAGTAGGCCTTCTCCCCCATTTTGGGGAAAGTGTAGATACGCTTCCGTATATCGACAAAACGCATGGCCATGTCCTGGAAGTCCGCGTCCGGATGTTCGTAGAGCACCCACATTATCTTCCCCGCGTCCATGGCCGAGCCGCCCCCCACCGCGATAATCACGTCCGGCTTGAAGGCGGCCATAAGCGCCGCGCCTTCCCGGGCGCAGGCCAGAGTCGGGTCGGGCTCGACATTGAAGAAGCTCTCGTGCGCAATCCCCATCTCGTCGAGCTTGTCGGTAACGGTTTTCGTGTAGCCGTTGGCGTAGAGGAATTTGTCCGTAACGATAAACGCCCGTTTCTTGCCCATTACGTCCTTCAATTCGCCCAGGGCCACGGGAAGGCAGCCCTTCTTTATGTATACCTTTTCAGGGGCCCTGAACCACAGCATATTTTCCCTCCGTTCCGCGACGGTTTTGATGTTGAGAAGGTGCTTTACCCCCACGTTTTCGGAAACCGAATTCCCGCCCCAGGTGCCGCACCCCAAAGTAAGGGAGGGGAGCAGTTTGAAGTTGTAAAGATCCCCTATGCCCCCGTGAGAGGAGGGCGTGTTCACCAGGATGCGGCAGGTCTTCATCCGCTCCGCGAAGGCGGCGAGCTTTTCCTCCCCGCCGGCCGCCATGTCGAGGTACACCGACGCGGTATGGCCGTAGCCCCCGTCCTTCACCAGGCGGTCCGCCTTGTCCAGCGCCTCGGCGAAATTCTTCGCGTGGTACATTGCCAGGACCGGCGAGAGCTTTTCGTGGGCGAATTCCTCGGACAGCTCCACGCTCGCCACCTCGCCGATAAGTATCTTCGCGCTTTCCGGGGCCGCCACCCCGGCCAGCGCGGCAATCGCGTGGGCCTTCTGCCCCACGATCTTCGCGTTGAGCGCCCCGTTGATGATGATGGTCTTGCGCACCTTTTCCGTTTCCTGGGGGCTGAGGAAATAGCAGCCGCGGTACTCGAACTCCTTCTTTACCGCCTCGTAGACCTTGTCAAGCACAATTACCGACTGCTCGGACGCGCAGATCATCCCGTTGTCAAAGGTCTTCGAGTGGATGATCGAGTTTACCGCCTGCTTAATGTCCGCGCCGGAATCGATAATCGCCGGCGTGTTTCCCGATCCCACGCCCAGGGCCGGCTTCCCGGAGGAATAGGCGGCCTTAACCATGCCCGGCCCGCCGGTGGCGAGGATTATGTCCGCCTCCCTCATCACCGTGTTGGTCATCTCCAGGCTGGGCTCGTCTATCCAGTTGATAATCCCCGCCGGCGCGCCCGCCGCGACAGCCGCGTCAAGCACAATCCCCGCCGCCGCGTCGGTGCAGGCTTTCGCCCGGGGGTGCGGGGAGATGATGATCCCGTTCCGCGTCTTAAGCGCGAGGAGGGTCTTGAATATCGCGGTGGACGTCGGGTTGGTGGTGGGGATTACCGCCGCGATAAGGCCGACAGGCTCCGCCACCTTTTTGATCCCGGCCGCCCGGTCCGTCTCGATTACCCCGCAGGTTTTCGTGTCCTTGTAGGCGTTGTAAATGTACTCGGCCGCGTAGTGGTTCTTGATAACCTTGTCTTCCACGACCCCCATGCCCGTCTCTTCCACCGCCTGCTTTGCCAGGGGGATCCGCGCCCTGTTCGCAGCCTCCGCCGCGGCGAAGAAGATGCGGTCCACCTGTTCCTGGGTGAAACCCGCGTAAATCGCCTGGGCCTTTCTGATTTCGTTCAAAGCCCGTTCCAGCGATTCGGCGTCCTTAACAATCTCACGATTTTTTGTAGCCATAAGCTTTCCTTATCAACCAAAGCAATTCGGGCTTTTCCCTCGATCCTGCCGGCTTTCCGGGAAGCCCTATTAACGATAATCAAATATCCGCATTTCAAGTATAAGTTATCTTGCCCGAATTTGCACGATCTTTCAAGCAAGTATTGAAGGGGCCCGGGAAACTTCCGGTGAGCCCCCTGCCCCGCCGGGGTAAAGCGGGGAATAGGTTCATGGAATGTCGAGAATGGTTTTCAGGCTGTCGTTGATTCGGGCAATACACTGTTTTGGCAGCATGGCAACCAGGCGGGTACAAAAGGACTTGTCCACCGTTACGATTTGCGAAAAATTGATTACCGATGTCCGCTTGAGGCCGGAATGTACTGTTTCAAGCAGAATATTGGGCGGCGCGTTCGCAAGCGTCAGGTTGGACGTAATCACCACGCAAATAACCGTGTTGATATTGCTAAGGTTGAAATCGTCGCCCTGTACAATCAGCACCGGGCGTTTTTTTGCCGGTTCCGAACCACGGGGGGAGGGCAATTCCGCCCACCAGATTTCGCCCCTGACCATCTACCAGTCTTCCCCGCCAAGGCTGTCATACTGGGCCTGCAAAATATCATCGTCTATTCTCGCCGTGTATTCCGCATATACCGTATTGAGCTGCTCAGTGACGCTTTTTTTGCGGTGGTTTTGCACGAATTCCCGGATTGCAAGAGAACAAAAAACCGGCAGGGACACCCGCAATTGGACTGCTTCCCGTTCAGCCGCCCGGAAGCTTTCCGTATCCAAAACAACGACCGTTTCCATACGGCCAGTATGCGCTATTTCCGGCGGATCTTCAAGGGATCGGGGATAATCGCCACCCGCAGCGAACCATTGGCCCGGCAAGCCCCCTGCCCCGCCGCGTATTTGCCGCATATTTCTGTTGACAAAAAAACGTATAATCATGTATAATTCCTGCATAAAAATACGGTTTCCTGCGGTCTGTGCCGCGCCGGGGCCGTTTTTCAATACCTTTAAGGAGGAAGACATGAAATTCAGGAAATTCGCCGCCCTGGTCGCGGCGGCGCTGGCGTTTGTTTCGGCCGTGCACGCCGGAGGCGGCAAACAGCAGGGCGGCCTTACCATCGAAAACGGGACGCTTACGGTCGGAATGGAAATCGGGTATCCCCCCATGGAGTACTACGACGCGGACGGCAAGACCCCCACCGGTTTTGACGTGTTCATGGCCACGGCCCTGGCGGAAAAAATGGGGCTCAAGGCAAAGTTCGTCGATACCGCCTGGGACGGGATCTTCGCCGGGGTCGATACCGGCAAGTACGACTGTATCATCTCGGCGGTAACGGTCACCCCGGAACGGCAGGCCGTGCACAACTTCACCAGGCCCTATATCGCCAACGCCCAGGCCATGGTGCTGCTCAAGGGCTCCCAGGTCAGGGCCCGCAGCCCCGAGGACACTTCCGGGCTGGGCGTCGCGTACCAGGCGGAAACCACCTCGGACATCTACATGGCGAAACTTGCGGACCAGGGGGTGAATTTTACCCCTTACGAGTACGACAAGGTGATGAACTGCTTCGACGAGCTGCGCCTGGGGCGGGTGGACGTGATTGTCTGCGACAGCCTTGTCGCGGTTGACTATATCGCGCCGGCGGACAGCCCCTTCGAGATCGTGTGGCAGGGGCCGGCGGAGGAAGTCTTCGCCATCTGCCTCAAGAAAGGCAACGACGAGCTGACCGCCGCCCTTGACAAGGCGCTGAACGAACTCTTTGCCGACGGGACCATTCTGAAACTGTCTCAGGATATATTCAAAATCGACATGGTCAGCGCGGCAAGAAGGTAGCCGGGGCATAAACCGCGCCGCTTGAGGGGGGTTGTTATGGATGCTGTTCAAAAGATGATATCGTGGATCCCGCCCCTCCTGGGCGGCGCCAGGGTCACTATCGCGCTGACCATTCTTTCGGTATCGGGCGGCCTGGTGCTGAGCCTCTTCCTTGCCCTGGGGAAGATGTCGAAAAACCCGCTTGTCAGCAAATTCTCAAGCGCCTACATATTCTTCTTCCGGGGCACCCCCCTTCTGATGCAGCTCTACTTCATCTACTACGCCCTGCCCATGGTGTCCCCTGTCTTTATCATAAGGACCGGGGACCAGTTCTTCGACCGCTTCATCCCGGCCTTTCTCGCCTTCGCCCTGAATTCCGCCGCGTACTGCGCGGAGATAATACGGGCCGCCATCCTCAGCATAGACAAGGGCCAGTTCGAGGCTTCAAGGGCCCTGGGGCTTTCGTACCCCCAGACCATGCGCATGGTGATCATCCCCCAGTCGATAAGGCGGCTCATCCCGCCCGTGGGCAACGAATTCATCATGGTGCTCAAGGACGCGTCGCTGGTCTCCATGATCGCCCTGATCGATATTACCAAGGCCACCCGGAACATCGAATCCTCGACCCGCTCGGCCCTGGTCTATATTCCCGCGATGATCCTCTACCTTATCATCACCGCGGTTTTCTCCTATATTTTCCACAAGCTGGAAAAAAAGTATTCGATTTACGTTTAACGATGTTACGTTTAGAGGCGCCCTATGTCCATGGTTAAAACTGTCGATGTGTGCAAGAGTTTCGGCAGGAACGAGGTACTCAAATCCGTATCGCTGACGGTGGAGCAGAAGGAAGTGTTCTGCATCATCGGGCCTTCCGGCGCCGGAAAGTCAACCTTCCTCCGCTCCCTGAACCGGCTGGAACGCATCGACAGCGGCAGGATCTACATCGAGGACAAGCTTCTCTTTGACTGCGCGAACGGGGAAAACAAGGTCAGGATGCCCGCCCACGAACGGAACCTGGCCCTGCTCGAAGTAGGGATGGTGTTCCAGAGCTTCAACCTGTTCCCCCACAAGACGGTAATGGAAAATATAATACTCTCCCCCGTGCATGTGCGCAAACTTTCCGCCGGGGAGGCCCGCGAAAAGGCCATGCCGCTTCTGGAACGGGTGGGGCTCCTGGACAAGGTGGATGCCTATCCGTCCCAGCTTTCGGGCGGCCAGCAGCAGCGGGTGGCCATAGCCCGGGCCCTGGCCATGGAGCCGAAGATCATGCTCTTCGACGAGCCGACCTCCGCCCTGGACCCGGAACTGGTGGGCGAGGTCCTGGGCGTCATGAAAGACCTTGCCCGGGCGGGCATGACCATGCTGGTAGTCACCCACGAGATGGGCTTTGCCCGCGAAGCCGCCGACAAGGTGGTCTTTATGTACCAGGGTTCCATCCTGGAAATAGCCCCGCCCGAGGACATCTTCAGCAGCCCGCAAAACCCCCGCACCCGCCAGTTCCTGCAAAGCGTATTATAGGTTATACTGTAACAATGAAACGGCTGCTCATGGGAAACGAGGCCGCCGCCCTGGGGGCGATACGCGCCGGAGTCGAGGTGGTAACCGGCTACCCCGGGACCCCTTCCACGGAGATACTCGAAACCGTAGTCAGGGAGCGGGAGGCGGCCGGGGCGCGGATCTACGCCGAATGGTCCGTGAACGAGAAGGCCGCCCTGGAAGTAGCCGCCGGCGCGGCGATTTCCGGCAGGCGGGCATTGGCCGTGATGAAGCAGGTCGGGCTTAACGTGGCGAGCGACCCGCTGATGAGCCTCAACTACCTGGGCGTCAGGGGCGGCCTCGTGCTGGCCGTCGCCGACGATCCCGGCCCCATCTCCTCCCAGACCGAGCAGGACACCCGCCATTTCGGCCAGTACGCCAAGGTCGCCGTCTTCGACCCCTCCTCGCCGGAGGAGGCCTACGCGATGATGGCGGACGCCTTTGAGTATTCGGAAAAATACGGCCGCCCGGTGATCTTCCGGCCGACCACGCGCGTCTGCCACAGCTACGGCTCGGTAGAAATACTGCCGCCCCTGCGCGGCCCGGAACAGGGCGGCGCGGAAAGGCGCGGCTTCGAGAAAAGCGGCGGCCGCTGGGTAATCTTCCCCTCCCTTGCCTACAAAAACCACATCCAGATAGAGGCGGACCTGGCGCGCATGGCCTCGGATTTTTCCGCCTACCCGGGGAATCATCTGCGCGTATCAGGGCGCGGCGTCGACGCCGGCGACAGTAATACTGGCGGCGATCCCCGGCCCGTCCTCGGCATTGCCGCAGGCGGGGTAAGCTGCGCCTACGCGGAAGAAACGCTCGGGCCCCTGGCCGGGCCGTTTAAATACCTCAAGATCGCCACCGTCCCCCTTCCCCCCGCCCTGGCCCTGGAATTCCTCGACGGCCTGGAAGAGGCCCTGGTGCTGGAGGAACTTGATCCGGTTATCGAAAAGGAACTCGTTTACCTTGCCGGGCAGCGCCGCCTTCCGGTAAAAGTCCGGGGCAAACTCAGCGGCGACATGCCCAACGCCGGAGAGAACAGGCCGGACAGCGTGGAAAACGCGATTAAGTTTTTTTTGAACAGGGACAGCCCGGGAGGAGGGGGGGCCTGTTACCGGGCGGGAATCCCGCAGGATGCCGCATCCCCGGCGGCCCCCCCCGCGCTCCAGCCTCCTCGGGGCCCTGCCCCTGCGGGGGCTTCCGCTCCCCCCCGGTCCGGGGCGGCCGCGCCGGCGCTCCCTGCCCGGCCCCCGGTGCTATGCGCCGGCTGCCCCCACCGGGGCAGTTTCTTCGCGGTAAAGGAAGCGGTGCGGCAGTTTGCCCGGGGCCGCAAGGCTGTCTACAGCGGGGACATAGGCTGCTATACCCTGGGGAACGCCCGGCCCCTGGACATGACCGACACCTGCCTCTGCATGGGCGCGGGCATTACCATGGCCCAGGGGATCAACCGGGCCGAGCCTTCCGCCCTGAACTTTGCCTTTATAGGCGATTCTACTTTTTTCCACAGCGGCATTCCCGGCGTGGTTAACGCGGTTTACAATAACGCCAATATCAGCATCGTTATTCTGGATAACAGCACCACCGCCATGACCGGTAACCAGCCCCACCCCGGAACAGGCGTAACCGCCGCCGGGGAATCCTCCGGCAGGATAAGCATAGCCGCGGTACTGGAAGCGCTGGGGGTAAAGCGCATAGCAAAGGCCAGCCCCTTCGCCGTAGAGGAGGCAAAGGAGGCCGCCGCGTCCATGTTCGGCGGGACGGGGGTGCGGGCGATCATCTTCGAGGGGCCCTGCGTCATGTCCGGGAAGGCGGCGGCCGGCCGCGCCGGGCCGCTAACCATTGATGACGGCAAGTGCACCCGCTGCAAGCTCTGCATTACCCGGCTTGGCTGCCCTGCGGTTTCCCTTGCCGGGGACAGCGTGCGCGTTGACCCGGTTACCTGCACCGGCTGCCTGGTATGCGCGTCCGTCTGCCCTTCGGGCGCGATTGCCGCCCCCGCAGGGGGAACGGCATGACGCTTAACTGCCTTATCACCGGGGTCGGCGGCCAGGGGACCGTGCTTATGGCCCGGCTTATCGGGAACGCCGCCATTCTCCGGGGCCTTGACGTCCTGGGCGCCGAGACCATCGGCATGGCCCAGCGCGGCGGCTCCGTGGTAAGCCATATCCGTATCGGGGCCGGGCCGCGCTCGCCCCTTATCCCGCCGGGCCGGGCGGACCTGGTCATCGCCTTCGAGCCTGCGGAGGCCGTGCGCGTGCTGCCCTGCCTGGCCCCGGCCGGAAGGCTGCTCGCCCTGGACCGGGGCGTGGCCCCGGTGTCCAGCTCCCTTGCCCCGGGAAACAGCGCCGGCTACGACCCGTCCGCGATGGCCGCCTGGCTCCGCCAAACCCTGGGGGGCCGGGCCTCCATCCTCGACGGCGAGGGCCTTATCCGCCGCTGCGGGAACGCCCGGGCGCTCAACGCGGCCCTCCTGGGCGCCGCCTTGAAACTGGGGCTCCTGCCCTTCGCGGCCGGCGAGATCGAGGAGGTCATAAAAACCATGCTGCCCGCGAAATTTGTGGACATGAACCTCGCGGCGCTGAAAACAGGGCAGGAACTTTAACCGGCGTCAGACGCCGCGGGCCGGAACAGCGCCGGAAATTACAGCTGCTTCCCCATGTCTTTCGCTTTTTCCTTTCCCTTGTCTTTTACCTTTTCTTTTTCCTTGGTAATTTTCGCTTCAAGTTTGTCCATCATCTTATCAATAGCGGGGTTGAGGTCAAAGTCGTGCTCTTTCACATGAATCGAGACGCCCCAGCGGAAATTCACCGTGGCTTCCGCCGAAAAGTCCTTGTCTTTGGTCAGGGTAAACAAAAGATCGATGATCATGTTTTCCGCGTTGTGTATCCTGGTAATTTTGCGGTCCAGATACGCGCGCGAATCTTCTTGCAGGGCGAAGTGTACAGCTTTGACATCAATGTTCATAGGTGCCTCCAGTGGCCTGCCTTGAAACCGTCCGGGTTTCGGGGCGGGCCTGTTTATCTATAATATGATGAACCCAGATCCAGTTCATTCCGGTATTTGGCGACGGTACGCCGGGCAAGGGACACCCCCCGCCGGGCGAGAAATTCGGCGATCTCCTGGTCGGACAGCCGCCGGTTCTCCGCCGTTATCAGTTCCCGGATCATCTCCTTGACCCCTTCTTTGGAGTAGCGGGAACCGGCGGAACCCATGCCGCTGATCGAATTGGTAAAAAAATGGCGCAGCTCGAAGACGCCCCATTCGGTCTGCATGTACTTGCCGTTGGCGGTACGGGACACGGTGGCTTCGTGGAGGCCCAGTTCCTGCGCGATGTCCCTCAGCGTAAGGGGCGCCAGGTATTTCGGGCCTTTCGCGAAAAATTCCCGCTGGAATTCTACAATGGCCCTTGAAACCCGGAGCAGGGTGTGGTTCCGCTGGTTAATCGAATGGATGAACCAGCGCGCCTCCTTGATATTTTCCCGGGCAAAGTTCCGGACCAGCCTGGCATCGGTATGGGCGGCGCTGCCCGCCCCGGCGTTTTTTTTCTGCCCGGCGATCTTCATGAAAAAGGGGCTTATCCCCAGCACGGGTATTTCCTCGTCATTTAAAATGATGACAAAGTCCCCCTCCCGGATCACCACCTGCACGTCGGGAACCACATAGCGGGTTTCTTCGCCCGGGGAGAAGCCCCGGCCCGGAAAAGGGGTCAGATCGTCCTTGACGCGCTTGAAGATGAAGCGGATCTCGTCCTCGCTCCTGCCGAGCTTCCGGGCGGCCTCGGCAAATTTCCCCCGTTCAAGGAGTTCCAGGTGCTCAAGCGCCTGCTCCATGCCCTCGGGCGCTCCGGGGAGCAGCCGGGCCTGTACCGCGAGCGATTCGCGGAAGTCGGAGGTGGCGCAGCCGGGGGGGTCGAGGGAACGGACCAGGTCCAGGGCTTCATGGATTTGGGCGGGGCTTTCGCCCTTGAGGAGGAGGCCCGGGGGCTCCTTGTGGAAGCCGTCTTCGTCCAGGTTTTGGATGATGAGTTCCGCGATGCGCCTGAGCCCCCCCTCGGCCGGGGTAAGCCTGAGATTCCGGAGCAGGTGTTCCTGAAGGGTTTCGGAGCGGGCAAGCGCGCCTTCGATAAATTTATGGTGCCCGTCCGATGCTTCGCTTGAAGGGCGGCTGATAAAGCCCGAATCGGAAGTGGCCTCGAAATAATCATCTTCCTCTTTCTTGGGCGAATAAGCCGCGTCCAGGGAGACCACGCCGTTGTCTTCAAGGATTTCCAGGGCGGGGTTTTTTTCCAGCTCTTCCTCGATTTTTTCCCGCAGATCCACGACGGGCAGCGCCATAAGTTCTATAGATTGAAAAAGCTGGGGGCTCATCCTGAACCGCTGTTCCTGAATGAACCCCTGGCGTTGTGCCTGCACCCTGGTAATCCCCCTTTCCCTTCGCAAAAGCGGCCCGGGCCTTGCGCTCCGGAACCGCCTTAAGGGAACCCCCGGCTGGGTTCCCGGACGTTCTTCGGAGAAACTCGCCAAAGGCCCGCAGTGAAATTTTACGAACAGCCTTACAAATTAACTATTATTCCCGCCCCGCCCCTTGTCAAGGAAAAAGCGCCTATTCCCGGTTCCGGGAACGGCGCTTTTTAGCGGAAGCCCGGTAATCCTTCGGGCCGGCGCGCCCCGGGCGGGGAAGGCCCCGGCGGCCTGCTGCGAACCTTCGGTTCGACGCTGTTTGCAGGGTGAAAAATCGCCTCATCGGCGATTTTGGGGGTTAAGCGCGAAGCGCAACAAACTGCCGGTTAGGATTTCGCCTCCGGCGCGTCTTCTTTCGGGCCCCCCTCCTTCGGCGTCTCCTCTTTTTTGGCCTCGGCGCGGTCCTTGATGTCGGCAATGCCGATAAAAAC
>JAIRRR010000124.1 GCA_031255875.1 Treponema sp. | reverse complement strand
ATCGTAGGGAATATGCGCGTTGTTAAAAACCGAGGCGATCTCCGGCACGGCGCAGGCCTGGCAGTGGGCAAGCCATTCCCCGGTCATGCGGCCCCGGTCCCCCAGGGCGTTGAATGTTTCGTAGTCAATGGCGGGGACCGGCTGGAGGTTCAGTATGATGACCGGGGCGCCCAGCCCCTGGGCCACGGGAAGCACCGTGTGGGAAAGGGCGTAGGTCGAAATATAGAGGAAGGCCAGCTCCACCCGCTTCTCCCGGAACAGTTCCGCCGCCCGCCTTGCCGCGTCCGGGTTGTCCACCAGCCCCGCGTTGACAATCTCCACGCCAAAACCGGCCGCCCTTCCCGCGATCCGCTCCAGATACCCCAAAAGCCGATCTTTGAGCCCCTCAAACTGCTCCCAGTAGGTGTCAAGCCCTATGCCGAAGAGCCCGGCCCTGATAATACTGCCGGTTTTTCCCGGCCCGCCGTCTGTCATGGAGACAGTATCAGGCCAAACCGCCCCGGCTGTGAATGGAGAAAACAAGCAAATTCATGGAGAAAATCCTCCGATTTTGAAGTATAATCGAAAATATGGGGAAAAAGTCGAAAAAAAGGCTCGAAGAATCCGGCGTGTCTGCGGCGGGCTTCTCCCTGCCCCATGCCTGGGATTCCTTCCTGCACTACCTGCCCTACAGCGAGGAGGACGAGCGCCTGGGCATGGTATGCACAACCGCGGGCGATACCAAAATCGCCCCGCATACCGCGTACCCCCCGAGGAAAAACGACCACCCCGCCGTATTCAGGTCTGTCGCGGAAGGCCGCGTCCTGCCCGAATTCCAGATGGTTTACATAACCGAAGGGCGGGGGGTTTTCAAGAGCGAGGGCAAAACCTGGGCGGTAGAGCCCGGCAGCATGATGCTGGTGCTTCCGGGCATAAAGCACCTGTACAAGCCCGACTTTGAAACCGGCTGGCACGAGTACTGGGTCGGGTTTAACGGCGGCTATTTCACGCGGCTTCTGGAGCGGGGCATCCTTTCGCGGGAAAAGGTGTTCTTCAATACCGGCCTGCATGACAACATACTGGCCATTTTTAACCAGATTTTTGACGAGATCCGCGCCCAGCGGCCCCTGTACCAGTTCAAGGCCTGCGCGGGAATACTGTCGCTTGTTTCGGAAATACTGGCCCACGACAGACGCAGGGACCAGCCCGGCTACTACCAGAAAATCGCGGACAAGGCAAAGTATTTTATGGAAAAAAATATCTTCGGCGCCATCAATATAACGGCTATCTCCGACCAGATAGGCGTAAGCGCCTCCCGGCTCAACGAAATTTTCAAAACCCATACCGGCATGACGCCCTACCAGTACTACATCCACATAAAGATAAACAAGGCTTCCATTATTCTTGAGGAGGAGGATATCCCGATCCAGACCGTCGCCCTACAGCTCGGCTTTGACGACCCGTATTATTTTTCGCGGCTCTTCAAGAACAAGACCGGCGTCGCCCCTTCCAAATGGCGGAAATTCGTCTACCGGGAATGAGCGCTGCGGCCCGGCGGGGGCTTGAAGTCCGGGGCCTATATGTGGGAATGTGTATACAGCCCTTGTCAAGGGCCGCTATCTTGATAAAGCAGAGCATGGGCGCTTCGAAAAACCCGGGCCGGGTTTTTGAAGCGCCACGGAGTTATTTCATGAATTTTTCATTTTGCCTTCCGGTAAATCTACTGTTCGGTTCCGGCGTTATTAACGAACTGGGCAGCCGCGCCGCTCCTTACGGAAAAAAAGCCCTGGTCGTTACCGGCCGGGGGAGCGCCAGGAAATCGGGGCTTCTGGACAAGGCAACCGGCCTTTTGCAGGAAGCGGGGCTGGAAACCCGCCTTTACGATAAAGCGGAACCCAACCCCACCGCGCCCCAGGTTTACGCCGGGGCCGAGGCGGCCGTGGAATTCGGCGCGGACATGGTCATAGGCATCGGCGGCGGGAGCATCATGGACGCCGCTAAATGCATTGCCTTTATGGCAAAAAACAGCGGGGACCTTATGGACTACATCTACGGCAGGAAGGCTTCCCCGGCGGCCCTGCCCATCATCCTCGTGCCTACCACCTGCGGGACCGGGAGCGAGGGCAACGGTTTCGCGGTTATCACCGATCCCGCTACCGGGGACAAGAAGTCCCTGCGGGGGAACATGCTCGTGGCAAAGGTCTCGATCATCGATCCGGATCTTATGATCACGATGCCCCGGGATGTGCTCGCCAGTGTCGGCTTCGACGCCCTTGCCCACTGCATGGAATCCTGGCTTTCCTCGAACGGGACGCCGGTGTCGGATATGTACGCCCTTGAAGGAATCAGCCTTGTGGCGGAAACCCTGGTCCCCCTGTACCGGGGCGAAGGCGAGAAGGCCGAGTGGGAAAAACTGACCTGGGCCAGCACCCTGGGGGGCATGGCCATCGGGACGGCGGGGGGCATTGTGCCCCACGGAATCGAGCATCCGGTGAGCGGCCTGCGGAATGTCACCCACGGCAAGGGGCTCGCCTCCATAACGCCGGTTGTTTTTGAGCGTTCCATAAGCGGCGCCCCGGCCAAATTTGCCGAAATTTCCCGGCGGCTCGGGGGCAGGGACGAGAAGGACTGCGTGGCGGTGATAAAGAAACTGCTTGCCGACATCGGCCTTGCCATTGGCCTGGGGGAACAGGGTATCAAGGCGGAAGATATTGACTGGATGACCGAGAACGCCTTCAAGGTTTCCCCGGCGGCTATCGACCACCATCCGGTAAAATTCAGCAGGGAAGATATAAAAGACATCTACCGGGCAGCGCTGTAAAGGGCAGGGCGGAAAACTGCGGCGTCCCGCGTTTTCCGCCTATATTTTTTCCTTGTAAATATACGGGGAAACGCCCTTGACCGATTTGAATACTTTGGTAAAGTACTGTACGTTTTCATAGCCGACACTGGAGGCGATTTCGTATATTTTTAGCGAGGGATCTTTCATCAATTCCACCGCCATGCTGATCCGGTATTGGGTAAGGTAATTGATAAAGGTTCCTCCGGTTGAATCTTTGAACAGCTTGGAAAAATAGGCGGCGTTGAGCATTACATGACCGGCGACATCGGTCAGGCTAATCGGGCGGTGATAATTCTCTGCAATAAACGATATTGCTTTTTCAACGATATTCCTTTTCCTGCTATCTGACAGATTTTCCAAATGTTCGGTTACTGTCTGCCGGATTTTAGATTCCTCAAAAATTTTATTGATATAGGCGTCCGCTTCTATCTGCCGGATGCACTTTTTTACAACTTCCACAAGCTCGCTGTTTTCCACCGGCTTCAGCACGTAATCAAAAACCCCCAGCCTCAGCGCCTTTTGGGCATAGTCAAATTCACTGTATCCGCTGATAACAATAACCTTGGAGTTAATGCCGGTGTCTCTCAATGCGGATATAAATTCAATACCGCTGATAACAGGCATCCTTATATCGGTAATTACTATATCGGGTTTCAGTTCTTTATAAAGCATCAAAGCCTCCTCGCCGTCAGAGGCCTGGCCCGTTATTGTTATGCCGATTTTCGCCCACTTGATCGAATTGATTATCCGTTCACGAATCCACAACTCGTCGTCCGCCACCAGCATCGTGTCCAATTTTTGCCCCGCTTTTATATACCAGGCTATGCCACGGGTATTGAAACGGTAACCACGGTCCCAGTACCCTGGCTGCTTTCGATATTCAGGCCGTAACCTTGCCCGTATTTTAACACTATTTGATCGTTCAGGTTTTTCAGGGCGAAACCTTTTGAATCGCCCGCGCTGCCGCTGTAAATCGATTTCTTCAAAACCGCGAGTTTTTCTTCGCTTATCCCTATGCCGTCGTCCCTGATATCAATATGAAGTACATTTTCACTGGCCCGGCAGCTTATCGAAAGGCGGCCTCTGCCTTTTTTCCGTTCCATGCCGTGGTAAACCGAATTCTCGACAATAGGCTGCAACAGTAATTTCGGCACCGTTATTTTCAGGAACTCTTCCGGAACGGAGATTTCGTAGTCGATCTTGTTGTCAAACCGGATGTTCTGGATAATCAGGTAGCTTTTCGCAATTTCAAGGGCCTCCCTGAGGGGCACTTCGGACTTCCCCCCGCTCAGGCTTACCTTGAAAAATCTTGAAAGGGCGGCGACCATCTGCGATATTTCCTTTACCTTGTACACCATGGCAATACTATATATAGAATCAAGCGTATTATACAGAAAATGGGGGTTTATCTGGGCTTGCAGGAGGTTTATTTCCGCCTCCTTTTTCAGGGATTTTTCGTTTGACAGATCGTTAATAAGGTTTGCCAGTTTTTCAGCCATACTATTAAAGCCGGTGTAAACTTTCTGATATTCGTCCTTGCGCTGATCGTTTATTCTGACGTTTATATTGCCGTTTTCAATTTCCTGCATGGCCCGGACAAGTTTTTCCAGCGGCCTGTATAAAGTACCGGTAACAAAATAGCAGAATGGAATGACCAGCAGGGTAACAAGGACTACCGCCAGACCGAAATCCCGCTGCCTGTCGTATATCTGGCCGAGTACATCAACCGCCGGAATCG
>JAIRRR010000008.1 GCA_031255875.1 Treponema sp. | reverse complement strand
ACTCAAAATTCTTCCGCTGCCCCGGGGAATCGGCCGCGATAGGTTCCGGCCAGAAGGCGAAAGTCCCCTTGGTGTTGGCTACCAGGGTGTAGGGGTTCTGCCAGTTATTGTCCTTCATCGTAACAAGGTCGCCATCCATGCGGAGTTCCACATTTACCGCCGCCAGCGGCTCAAAGTTGATCCCGTTGAACAGGCGGCCGATAATAGTGGGGATATTGTAGACCGGAACATCGGCCCTGGCTTTGTCTTCCCGTTTTGCGCTGTGATCCGCCGTTTCCCGCCGGTTATGGGCCACCCGCCTTATCCCCTCGTAGATCAGGGCCGTAATGTCGGCAATATCCTGCTGCCGCTCGATAGACCCCTGCCCGACCCGGGCGACCCCGCGGTTGGAGACAACGTAGCGGGGGGCCGTCCGGTTAAGGACATAGCAGACAGCGTCCCGCCGGCACTGGGGGCAGGTGCAAATATCGCCCTTGCCTTCTTTTTCAATACCGGCGCAAATTTCATCTATACTCGCGAATACCGTGTCCTCGACAGTATTATGAATCTCTGAAAACATACATTCCTCGCAATAGGGGCAAAAACAGCAAAACAGGGCCGCTGCCGCAGGCCGGAATTCTAACCCCTTCGATAAAGTATACTCACTTTGGACGGATATTCAAGATCAAATCCGGCGGATATTCAGGATCGAATCCGAAACCCCGGCGGGTTCTATCCCGCCCTCGTAAACCGGGTCCGCGAAAACCCGTAAAACCCGCAGCGAGGTGATAAAATTCCCCACGGTCTGGGGCTTGAAGATCGTGGAACTTTCCTCGAAATCGCGCGATTCGCCTGAAACGTAGAGCCCGGTTTCAAAACTGATGGGCTCCGGCACGTCGATGATGATATCTTCCGCGTTTATGGCGATCCCGGCCCTTGAGCCAAGCTCCGCAGCCAGCGCGGCCTCGTACCGATAGCGTTTTTCCGTGCCTGAAAGATGGGCGTGGAGTGCCCCGTCAAAGGGAATTTCCGCGATAACGGAGAAAAGCCGCCCGTCCCTTACCCGGTTCGACAGCCCGGCAGCGGGGCCGCCCCGGCCGGCAAGCAGGCCGAAAAGCCCCTGGTCGTCGAGCCCGTAAAATTCCCCGGGGGCGGCGCTCCGGCTTCTCAAAACCGACAGGATCGCCTTCTTGATCATCGCCGTGGCGGAACGGACCTGGCGGTGCCAGTAGACGGTCTTATACATCAGGTATTTTGAAAAGAGCACCGATTCGATGCCGGGAATGCCCCGGGAATCGACGGTGATCCCCCGCTCTTTGTCCGGGTAAAGCCTGCTCAGGATAAAGTCCACGTCCTGGGCGCCGTAGGGGACGCCGCAGTACCGGGCGTCCCGGTTCAGGTAGTCCAGCTTGTCCGGGTCCATACAGCCCGAGAGGAGCTTCCGGTAAAAGCCGAGCTCCCCCTGCCCGGCGCTTTCCGCCGGAATGCCCGATCCGGTGTCCACGATGGCGGCGGCAAGATAGGGGTCCGCGCCGGCCGCCCCGACCAGGCTTTTGAGCGGCTCGCCCAGGATAAGCGAGGCGGTAAGCGATTCATGGGAGCGCAGGGGCAGTTCCTTGAGCGAATGGGCGTAGGGAAAATGCCCCAGGTCGTGGAGCAGGGCCGCGCAGAGGAAGGAACGGACCCCGCAGGCGCTAAGCCAGGCATCGGCGCCCCGCTCGGCCAGGTTGAGTAAAAGCCGCCGGGCCAGGTAGTACACCCCGATTGAATGGGACAGGCGGGTATGGGTGGCCCCGGGGTAGACGATATACGCCGGCCCGAGCTGGAAGATACGGTTGAGCCGGGCAAAAGGCGCGGACCTGGCCAGCTCCGCAAGGGCCGGGGTCAGGTATATATGGCCCCAGAGCACATCCCGGACAGGCTCCGTATACCCGTCCCGCAGGCCGGCCCAGACATTGTCGCTCATAAGGCCATGGTACACTGCGGGGACCTGTCTGTCCAGCGCCGGGTATCTTTACTGGACAGGCGCTTTTGCGTTATATTTGTATTATATAATGAAAGGGGTTGTCCTTCTCCGTGTATTCGCGGCGGTCATGATAATTTTCGCTATTGGTATAGGCATCGGGCTAGGTTTGTCCCTGGCGGAAACGGCGAATGTCAAAAACCAGGAAAATTTCGTCGAATTTGCCCCGGCCCTGCCCACCAAAATACTCGATATAAAGGGCAATCTTATTACCGAATTTTCCGCAGACGAAAAGCGGGAAATGGTCTCCCTGAGCGAGCTTCCCCGCCACCTTATCTACGCGGTGCTGGCCCGCGAAGACCCGGATTTCTACAACCACAAGGGCTTCAGCATCCGGGCCATTGCCCGGGCGGCGGTAGGCCAGATCCTCCGCAAGAACTGGGGGGGCGGTTCTACCATAACCCAGCAGGTGGCCGGGACCCTCTACACGGACAGGGGCGAGCGGACCATCTCCCGGAAGATCAGGGAGCTCTGGTGGGCCATCCAGATGGAGCGGCGCTACACCAAAAACGAGATTCTGGAGATTTACCTTAACTATATGTACATGGGGCCCGGGGTCTACGGGGTAGAGGCGGCGAGCAAGTACTTCTTCGGGCACAGCGCCCGCGACATCACCCTGGCCGAGGCGGCGGTCCTGGTGATACAGCTTTCCAGCCCTTCCCGCTACAACCCCCTGGACAATCCCAACGTGGCCATGGAGCGGCAGCGTTCGGTACTGGACCGCATGATCGAGTTCGGCTACAC
>JAIRRR010000275.1 GCA_031255875.1 Treponema sp. | reverse complement strand
CCCCCCCCCCCCCCCCCCCCCCCCCCCCCCCCCCCCCCCCCCCCCCAAATAACTGAAGTTAGGGCGCGGACGGGAGACGGACAAGGAGACTGTAGCGCAGTGTACATTCGGTTACCCCCTGGTAAATGCGGGAAGCTCCGGAGGGGCCCGGCCGGGTTTCCGAAGGTTCGCATGAAAATGAGTATACAGTATCCGGCAAATTTATGCAAGGGAAATTTTCAGGGAAACGGGCAATTTGCCGCTGGGGGGGGCGGGCGCGTTCCGGGCATTTCCACGGGGGCGGGGCGGGTATTCGCGGCGGCGGCCTCTTCCCCGCGCAAGGGATAGGAGGGGCGCGGAGCGGCCACGGCGCGCGGCGCCGGGGCCGGAGCGGCAGCGGAGCCCCGGATAGCCCGGTCCGGCCGCCCGAACCGGGGCGGCGGGCGGCCGGATGCGCCCGGATTCTTCCGAATTCCACGGAGGGGCGGCTGCAAATGCAAAATGCCTGCCGCAAACTTGCCGCGGTTTCTTTTCCATGGTATACTGGTATGAAGGAGCCGGTATGAATAAGATCCTTTCAAAAAAGCAGCTTTCCGAAGAGGTTTTCGAGATGGTGGTGGAGGCGCCGCTGGTCGCCAGGGCCAGAAAAGCGGGCCAGTTTATTATTGTCCAGAACGATATTGACTGGGGGGAGCGGATTCCCCTTACTATTGCGGACGCGGATGCCCGGGCGGGGACTCTGACTATGGTTTTCCAGACTGTGGGGGCTTCTACCCATAAGCTGGCGGGCAAAAGCCCGGGCGATTGCCTGCCGGCGATTCTGGGGCCTTTGGGGAACCCTACGCATATCGAAAAATTCGGCCACGTGGTCTGCGTGGGGGGGGGTATCGGCGTGGCGCCTTTGTTCCCTATTGTCCAGGCTATGAAGGAAGCGGGGAACCGGGTCTCGGTGATTATCGGGGCGAGGACCAAAGACCTGGTGATCTTCGAGGACAGGATGCGGGAATTTGCCGATGATCTTACTGTGGTTACCGACGACGGTTCGTACGGCAGGAAGGCCCTGGTGACCGAGCCCCTCAAGGAGTACTGCGCCCGGGAGCCCAGGGTGGATATGTCGGTGGCTATCGGCCCGCCTATTATGATGAAATTCTGCGTAAAGGCCGCCGCCGAGACCGGTACGCCTATTATGGTGTCGCTGAATACTATTATGATCGACGGCACGGGAATGTGCGGCGGCTGCCGGGTTACGGTGGGCGGGGAAACTAAGTTTGTCTGCGTGGACGGCCCTGAATTTGACGGCCACAAGGTGGACTTTGAAAATATGATGACCAGGATGCGGTCGTTCAAAAGCCGGGAGGACCGGGATCACCACCAGTGCCATCTGGACCTTGGGCTGCCGCCCCATCCGGATCCTGCGGCGCAGGCGGCAAGGAAATAAGGGCAAATTTTAAGGAGAGGAATGCGATGAGTGCCGGAGTAAAAAGCAGGGATCAGCTTGAAGGGGAGGCCCGGGCGCTGCTGGCGCCTCTGTTGGAACGCAAGGCGGCGGGCGAGAGGATCGGCGCGAAGGACCGCGTGGCTATTCCGGCCCAGGAGATGCCTGTCCAGGACCCCGCCGAGCGGGCCAGGAACGTGAGCGAGGTGGCGCTGGGCTACACGGAAAGCCAGGCCCGCCTTGAGGCGGAACGCTGCCTTGGCTGCAAGAACCAGCCCTGCGTGGACGGCTGCCCGGTGCAGGTCCCCATCCCCCGTTTTATCGCGGAGATTCAGAGGGGCGATTTCAAGGCCGCGGTGGACGTTATCAAGGAGACGAATCTGCTCCCGGCGGTGTGCGGCCGGGTCTGCCCCCAGGAAAAGCAGTGCCAGGCGGGCTGCACGGTGGGGAAAAGCCTTAAATCCGCGGAAAAGGCGGTGGCTATCGGCAGGCTTGAGCGTTTTGTGGCGGACTGGGAGCGGGACAACGGCAGGGTGACGGTCCCGCCGGTGAAGCCCGCGACCGGCAAAAAGGTGGCGGTTATCGGCTCCGGCCCTGCGGGCCTTACGGTTGCGGCGGATGCCGCCCGGGAGGGGCACGAGGTCCACATTTTCGAGGCTTTCCACAAGCCCGGCGGGGTTATGGTGTACGGCATCCCCGAATTCCGGCTTCCCAAGGGCATAGTCCAGGCCGAGGTTGAAAACCTGGGCAAGATGGGGGTAAAGCTTGAGACGAATTTCCTGGCGGGCCGTACCCGGACCGTGCGGGAGCTGCTTGACGAGGACCAATTCGACGCGGCGTTTATCGGCGTGGGCGCGGGGCTCCCGAAATTTCTCGGCTGCCCGGGAGAGAACCTTGTGGGGGTTTCCAGCGCCAACGAGTACCTTACCCGGGCGAATCTGATGAAGGCCTACGATACCGAAAAGGCCGACACCCCGATTTACCGCTCGAAGATAGCGGCGGTTATCGGCGGCGGGAATGTCGCCATGGACGCGGCGCGTATGGCGCTGCGGCTGGGGGCGGAACAGGTCCACATTATTTACCGGAGGACCAGGGAAGAGATGCCCGCCAGGGCCGAAGAAGTGGCCCACGCCATGGAAGAAGGGGTGGTGTTCAATTTCCTGCGGAACCCCGTGCAGATCCTGGGTGACGGGCAGGGCCGGGTAACCGGGCTGGAACTGCGGAAATTCGAGCTGGGGGAAAGCGACGCTTCGGGGCGCAGGAGCCCTGTGGCTATTCCCGGCTCGGAGTACGTGTTTGACTGCGATACGGTCATTGTCGCGCTGGGGAACGAATCGAACCCCCTCCTCGTGCGTACCACCGGGAACCTGGTTGCCGACAGGAAGGGCCGCATCGTGGTTGACGAAAGCCAGAAGACTTCCCTGGACAAGGTGTACGCCGGGGGCGACATTGTCCTTGGGGCCGCCACGGTTATTCTTGCCATGGGTGAGGGCCGCCGGGCTGCCGCCGCCATTAACGGATTGATTGCATGAGCGCCTTTCGGGATTTGCCGCCCCGCCTGTTTTTTGTTTTGATTCTCGCGGCGGTCCTGCCGCTGGCGGCGCAGCAGGCCCCGGACGTTTCCCGCTACGACGCCTTGCAGAACTACCGCACCGGCAGGGACCTGGAAGCGCGGAACCGCATGGAAGAGGCCGAGCGCTACTATGCCGAGGCCGTGCGTATTTGCCGGGAGGAGATTGCCCGCAATGCCGGTAACATGGATTCCTATACGGTGCTCACCTGGACCCTGCAAAGGCAGAGAAGGTACGCCGATGTGATCACCTGGGGGGAGCGGGCCCTGAGAATCGCGAGCGATATGCGGATCACGGAAACCATGGGCGAAGCGTATTTCTACCTGAGCAACTACACAGAATCCCTGCGCTTTATGCAGCGCTACGTGAACGTCCTGCCCCAGGGCGACCGGGCGTCGGTGGCCTATTTTTTCATCGGCGAAATTTACCGGCTTTCGGAGAAGTGGCGCCACGCGGACATCGCCTACACCACGGCGGTGCGGCTTGAGCCGGGGTCCGCCCTCTGGTGGTACCGGCTCGGCTCGGTGCGGGAGTCCGCCGGGGAAAGGTTGTTCGCCGTGGAAGCCTACGAGCGGGCGCTTGCCCTGAACCCGAATTACCGGGAGGCGAACGAGGCCCTGCTCCGCGCCCGGCAGCCGGCGGGCTAAAACGCCGTTCCCGCCCCGGCCGTTCCTGTTCCAGCCGTTTCCGCTTCCGGCGGGGCCGCGCGGTTTTCCAGCATGAGCGCGGCCATTACTTTCGCGTCTCCCAGGATATTCGAGATAAGGACGTACTCGTTCGGCTGGTGGGCGGTGTCGCAGATGCGGCACCATACCGCCGCGTCAATGCCCCTGTTGCGGAAGAAGGCGGCCACCGTGCCGCCGCCTATGCCGATTGGCCTGGTCTCCGTGCCGTAGAATTCGCGGATGGCGGCGGAAAGGCTTTTGACCAGGGGGGCGTCCGCGGCGGTGGCCTTCGATTCCCCCGCCTGGGGCAGGGTGTACGCGATCCGCACCTTGTGCTTTTCCTCGATTTCGGCCTTGATCCGGTCTATCTCGGCGAGCACGTCCTTTACCGGATACCGGGGCAGGATCCTCATGTCCATGCAGAACACGTCCTCGCCGGGGATGGTGTTTATGTTGGGGACATTGGCCTCTTTTTTCGTGGGCTGGAAGGTGGAATAGTCCGGCTCGAAGAGGCTGTCCTTTCCGGGGAATTTCTCCGTAAGGCCGTAGTGCAGGCGCAGCGCCAGGTCCGCCCCGGCAAGGTGGGCGTTGGCGCCCAGATCGGGCCGGGACCCGTGGGCCTGGAGTCCGCTGACGGTAAACCTTGCCCAGATAAGGTTCTTCTCGGCTATTTCGATGGAGGCGCCTGAAGGATCCCCGGAGTCGGGAATCAGCACGACGTCGTCTTTGCGGAAGAGGCCCGGGCCTTCCCCTTTTTCCATGAGATAGCCGACCCCGTAAGCGCTTCCCGTTTCCTCGTCGGCGCAGAAGAGCAGCTTTACCGTGTGCGGCGGCGTAAGCCCCGCCTTCAGCAAGGCCAGGGCCGCGATTACCGAAGACACAAGCCCCTGCTGGTTGTCCTCCACGCCCCGCCCGATGAGCCGCAGGCCCGGGGCATCGTCCTTTCTGACGACATGGTAGGGATCGCTTTCCCAGAGCGACATTTCCCCCGGGGGCACTACGTCCAGGTGGCTTATGATCCACAGCCGGCAGGCGTCGCTTTTTCCGGGGACGGTGGCGATCAGATTGGGCCTTACGCCGCCTTTGGCCTGCCCGTCGGGCGCGTCGAAGCGTTCCAGGCGTTCCAGGCCCCGCGCCCTGAGCCATTCTTCCAGGTAGAGGCACTTGTCCAGTTCCCCCTCTCCCCCGGAGGCGGGGGAGATAGCCGGCCGTTCGGTAAGCCCGGTTTCAAGCTCGACGGCCAGTTCCGCGCTCTTGTCGATATACGTAAAAACTTCGTTATTTATGTTCATGCTGATACTTTTATACACCCGTTTTTGCCGGATGGCTACCCGGCCCCGCGCTTAGACCGGCAGTTCCTGCACGTCCGTGCCGAGCCGCGCTGCCGCTTCTCTTGCCGGGGCCGGCCCGGCAATGATGCATAGCCCGGTCCCGCCGGATTTGCCGTCAGCGGCGACGGCGAGCCTCCGGGCGGCCTCCGGGAGTTCGTCTCCGGCGCTGCCTATCAGGGCGCGGAGTTTCCCCTGGCGGTGGCTGTCGTCTATCCCGTAGAGGAAGCGGAGGAAATCGGCGTCGCCCTTTCCCGCGACGGCGCGGGGCCGGGTTTCCCGGGCGTAGCTGCCGATGATCGCCTTTTCCAGAGTCTCTTCGTCAACGGGCGTCCGGGCCTGTTCCCGCAAAACGTCGGCAAAAGCGCCGGAAGACCGCAGGGGGTCGGGGTCCCGGTAGCTGGAACAGCAGAAACGCTTTTCAACCCCGTCGGCATGGGCAAAAGCCCCGTAGGCGCCGCCTTTCATGCGGATCTCTTCCCAAAGGGCGCCGGTGGAAAGGTGGTGGGCCAGCAGCAGTTCCGCCGTATGCTCCCGCGCGGCAAGCGGGGCGCCGGGCAGGGAAAGCGCGGCAAAGCCCACCTGCAGCGAGGGTGAGGAAAAGACTTCGGCATGGCTCTGCGCCGGCCGGCCGTGGGCGGAATCTTCCGGCGGCGGGGCCGGAGTCCCCGCGCGGGCCAAGGCGTTTTCCCCCAGGGCAAGGAAAGGGGCCGCGTCCCGGGAGGCGGGGGGCCGGGGCCTCGGCGCGCCGAAGGGGCCGATTTTTTTCGCGGCAAGGGAAAGGGCGGCCGGCAGGGCTTCGGGGGACGCGGTGATGTTTACGATAACGCCCGCCGCGCGGAGCCGGTCCCGTATGCCGGTCAGGGCGCGGCTTATTTCGGCGATGTCGCAGGAGGCGATCCGGCGGGCAAAGGAAATCTGCGCAAGGCCGCCCCAAATTTCCTCTACTGCGGAGGATCGGGAAAAAATCCGGGCGGCCCGGGCGGCGGCGTAGCTGTGGCCCGAAGGCGCGAGGCTGGAATCGGAGTCGTTCTTCATTTCCACGACAAGGTCCCTGAGCCGCCTCTGATCGGAAAAATCCGCCTCCGTAACAAGGCGCAGGGCCAGGTCCAGGGAGTCCGAGGTTTTTTCGTCCAGGGCCTTGAGCTTGTAGATGATCCAGTCCCTGCCCGCAAGGTCAAAGATGCCGGAAGGCGTGGCAACGGCCGCAGCGGTACCCGGCAGGGCCGAGCCGGTTTGCAGCGAGGCGTAAAAGCCGCCCGCGGTCCCGGCGAGCAGGCTGGAGACGGCGGCGTAGTCCGTGCCCGGAAACCCCGCCGAGACAACGGTCCGGGAGAACAGGGGCAGCCAGAAGTAGTCCTCCGGGGAAAGCGTGTCCACGGGGAAGGCGATGCTGATGTAGCTGATGCCGTTGGTAAAAAGCCCGTGCGACAGGGCGGGAACGCCGTCCAAATCGTGGAGCTCCCGGGGGACCGGCTCGATGTCCGGCCCGAGATCTTTGCGGGAAAGGTGGGGGATGGTTTTTAAAGCCAGGGCATCCTCCCCGGCGCTCTGTATGCGCGCAAGCTCTGCGGACTTTTCCCGGATCGCCCGCCTCTCCTCCGGGCTGAGCGCGGCTTCTTTCGCGGCCAGGGACGCGGCCAGGGCGGCCTCCTTCTTTTCAAGGTAGCCTTCCTCCGGCTCGACAATGACCAGCGCCCGGTGGGGGTTGTCCAGCAGGTACTTCCGGACAAGGGATTCAAGATAGCGGCTGTCCCGGGCAAGGCATTCCTTGAGCCGGGTAAAATTCGGGACAAAGAGCAGGCTTTCCCAGGGTTTCGCCCCGTAAAGCCAGCCGTGAAGCGAGCGCCCGAGCCAGACCAGGGAAAAAGGCCCCCCGGCGCGGCGTATCTCCCGGTTGGAAAATTCCATGCCCAGAAGTGCGGCGTCGATCTCGGCCCCGGGAATCCCCTCCCGCGCGTAGCGGGCCAGTTCCCCCAGGACAAGCCCCTCTATCTGCGCCGCCCTTTTTTCTATGCCCTCCGGCGCGTCCACCCCGCGCAGCCCCACGGTAAAAACCGTTTCCCGCAGATCGGCTTCGAGCCCGGCGGACGGGACAAGGTCCTCTCCCAGGCCGGATTCGACAAGGGCGCGGGCAAGCGGGGAGCCGTCATGGCCCAGCAGGGTTTCCGTCAGGGCGCCCAGGGCCAGGGTTTCAAAGGCGTCGGCCGAGTCCGAGCAGAGCCAGGAGATGAACACGGCGGCTTTCGCGTCCGCGCCCGCCGGGCAGGGGACCCGTATTTGCCGGGGGGACCGCCAGGCTTCGGCCCTGGAGACGGGCGCTGCGGCGCGGCCCGCCGGCAAACCGGCGAGGAATTTTTCGTTGAGGAAACTGAACTGCCTTTCCGGGGGTATGTTCCCGGCCAGAAAGATACGGCAGTTTGCCGGGGAATAGCGGTCGCGGTGGAAGCGCTTCAGCTTTTCCCAGGTCAGTTCCGGGATATGGTCCGGGTCGCCGCCCGATTCGAAATCGTAGGGGGTTCCGGGCAGCACCGACTTTACGGACCAAAGCCCGGTATAGGCGTCGGGCGAGGAGTAGTTCCCCTTCATCTCGTTGTAGACTACGCCGGTTATGGAAAGCCTGTCCCCTTCCGGGGAGAATTCCAGGCGGTGGCCCTCTTGCAGGAAGGCCCATTCCGAAAGCAGGGGGCGGAACACCGCGTCGCCGTAGACCGACATCAGGTTAAAGTAGTCGCGCTCGTTCACCGAGCTTGCCGGGTACACGGTCTTGTCCGGAAAAGTCCACGCGTTGAGGAAGGTCTGGAGGCTCCCCTGGGCGAGGACCAGGAAGGCGTCTTTCAGGGGGTAGTTTTCCGAACCGCAAAGCGCCAAATGTTCCAGGATATGGGCCGCGCCGCTTGAGTCTTCCGGGCTGGTGGCAAAGGCAAAGGCGAAAAGATTCTCCGGATCGTCGTTAAAGACATGGAAAACTTCCGCCCCGCTTTTCCGGTGCCTGGCCCAGATGCCCTCCGCGTTTAGCTCGGCCACAGCAACGACGTCGAGTATCTCGACACCGCTGCCCGGAACATCCCCGGCGTTAAACCCTGATTTCATGCAAAATCCTTCATTATGAGGTTATGAGGCAAGGCCGCTCCAAAACCGAAGTTTCGGGACAGCCTCATATAACAATGTCCTCGTCGGTATAGAGAAATATCTGCCCGGTTTCGCGGGCGCGGCGGAACCAGGAGAGGAATTCCTGGGCCACGGCGTCCACATCCCGGCGCAGGACGGGCCCCAGGTACTCCTGTTCCTCAAGCACGACGGCGCGGCGGTGGGCCGAAATATTGGAAAGTATCTTTTCGGTAAATTCCGGGGAGCGGCCCTTGACGAGCAGCGCGATGTCGATATCGCTCATTGCCCGGAGCTTTTCCTGGATAGGCTTGTTCTCGGCGAGCACCATGTCGTCAAGGGTGTAGAGCCTCTCCTTGATATTCCGGCCAAGCTCCGGGTCCTCCTCGTCCAGTTTTGAGATGAGGTGTTCCCCGAACGAAATATCGGCATGTTTAAGGATGGCTGTAAGGGCCCCCATGCCGTCCACCTCGGTTTCCATTACGCCCCCGGCCGCGGCGTACTGGCGCGCCTTCCTCTTCAGGCCCTCGGCGACCCTTTTCACCGTGTCCGGGGAAGTCTGTTTTATATAGGCCAGGCGCCTGACGATCTCGGCCTTCAGGTCCGGCGGCAGATCTTCCAGGACAACGGCGGCAAGTTTGGGCTTTATGCGCGCGATCACCAGGGCAATGGCGGCCGGGGTTTCCTCCCTGAGAAGCATGGCAATCTGGCCGCCGGTAAAATCTTCGAGGAAGTCGAAGGGCGTCCCCTTGGCCTCGGGGATCGATCTGCGCAGGAAGGCCTCGCCCCTTTCGGGGCCGAAGCTTACGTAGAGGAGCCGCCGGGCCGCCTCGACCCCGCCCTCGACAGGGCCGGAATACCTGGGGGAATCTTCCAGCAGGGAGTGGAATTCCTCCAGCACCTCGTCCGCCTCGTCCGGCGTGATCCCCCGGATCTGGGCGATTTCCCGGGACAGGGCCTC
>JAIRRR010000272.1 GCA_031255875.1 Treponema sp. | reverse complement strand
GATTTTTTCCCAGGCGCTTTTCGCCCGCTTGAGCCAGAGGGCGGTAACCCGCAGCGCTTCCTCCGCCTCCCGGTGTGAAATGCCCCAGGGGGTGCAGACATCGAGCTGCATCTGTATATCGCTGTTCAGTATTCCCTGTATCTCCGCGACGCTTTCGGGAGTCAGGCTGTGGCGGGAACCGTCGATGTGGGAACGGAAGCTCACGCCCTCGTCCCGGATTTTCCGCATGGACGCCAGGGAAAAAACCTGGAACCCGCCGGAATCGGTAAGGATGTTCCGGTCCCAGCGCATAAAATTGTGCAGCCCCCCTGCCGCGCCGATAACTTCGGTCCCGGGCCTAAGGTAAAGGTGATAGGTATTCGAAAGGATTATCCGGAAGCCGATTTCCTCAAGATTGTCCGCAGTCTGCGCCTTGACCGTGGCGTTGGTGCCTACCGGCATAAACACCGGCGTGGTTACCCTGCCGTGCGGCAGTTCCATAACCCCCGCGCGCGCGGGGCAGGCGGAATCGGTGTGGGTAACGGCAAAGAACGCGTCGGTCAAGTTTTCGCGCCCCGCAGCAAAAGCAGCCCGATAACGCTGAAAAACAGAATGGGGAACCACGCGCCTATTATGGGCGGGATATACCCAAGCTGCGCCATCATCATGCAGATCATTTCCATGATATAAAAGACAACGGAGGCGCCCAGGCTCATGGAAAGGGACATGAGGAGGATGTTCTTTTTGAACCGCCCGCCCATGGAAATCGACAGTACCATTACCACAAAGGAAGCGGCGGAAAAGGAAAAACGATGGTAGTACTCCGCCTGGGCCCCGATAAAGGGCAGCCCGGCGTTCCTAAGGTCCTGAATCAGAAACGCCGCGTCCCTGACGGGAAGATCTTCCACATCTACCGCGTTCCTCCTGAAAGTGTCCGGCTGCTCGCGGTAGGCGTCGGTGGGGGGCAGGGGGTTTACGCGGAGAAAACCGCCGTCCCAGGCATAAACCAGGGCGTTGTTCAGTTCCCAGAATTCCCCGGTCCAGACCGCCCGGGGGGCCCGGATCAGGGAAATGAATTCGCCGTTTTCCCCCTGCTCCACGATGCTCACCCCGTTCAGGACCGACGAGGAAACATCGTAGTAGTCCACCGAATAAATAACCTGGCCGTTCCTCGTTTTAATTACGATATCGGAATTGCTTTCGCTCCGCTGCTGGTGAAGCGCGGCCCTGCTGAGAAAATTTTTCTGTTTAAGAGTCGGCACTACCACGATATCCTGAAAAAAGAAGGAGAATACCGAAGCCAAAATTCCAACGGCGATAAGGGGCATTATGAAACGCCAAAAGGGAATACCGGAAGAAAAAATAGAAGTAAGCTCATTCCGGGCGTAGAGATCCCCCAGCACATAGGCTGCGGCAAAGAGCAGGGAAATCGGCGTGGCATAGGAAATGCTTTTGGGCACAAAGTAGCCGGAGATCAGCAGTATCTGCGTCATGGGCACTTCGTAGTTAAGGTAGCGGGTAAGGTTGGCAAAAAGATCGATAAGGCACAGGAGGAGCACAAACATCGAAATGGCGACAAAAAAAACAGGCCAGAACTGCCTGAGCAGATAACGGTCGAGGATCATCAGACGCAGTCCCCTTACCGCCTAATCCGCAGCGCGCACAGGACAAGGCCGACCGTAACGGCCAGTATGTTCGGCAGCCACATGGACAGAAACGGCGAATACCCCCGGCTTATGCCCAGGGTCTGCCCCCCCAAAAGCAGCGCCCAGTAAATAACCGAAATAAAAGAACCGAACATAAACCCGACGGTCTGCCCGCTTTTTTTCGCCATCAGCCCCAGGGGCACGGCGAGAAAAATAAAGGAAAAAGCGCCGAAGGGAATAGAAAACTTTTTGTAAAATTCGAGCCGGTAAATCGAAAGGCTCCGGTCCTTGCGGTAAACCCCGGCAATTTCCAGCTCCCGCGCGTAATCCAGCGCCAGGTTGGCGCGGCGGTTCCATCCCGACTGGCCGGGCCCCCGGCGCAGGGCCGCCTCAAGCGGCAGGGCGTTGACCACCAATTTAGCGTACTGCTCGTCCATGCGGGCCGCGAGATTCAGCTCCTTGAGGCGAATCTCCTTCAGCACGTCGCGGGAAGTCATTTCCCTCGGCCCGACCGAGGTAATGGCCTGGATCATATCTTCCTGCGGCACCCAATAGCGGAGAAAAGACGTGGAAGCGTAATCGTAATCACGCCGGGCAACTTCTTTCGAAGACTGTACAAAGGCGTCGCCAAGATCCAGGCTGAGCCCCTGCCTGCCCGCGTCTTTGAGCTCCGCCCCGTGGGCTAAAATGATGCGGCGTTCCCCGTCGCTGGTCCTGTCCAGAATAAGAATATCGTCAATGGCGTTGCCCTCGACATTGCCGGTAACCATCACCGTATCCTTGAATTTCTTGACCGAGTTGGATTCCAGTTCCAGCGCGGGAGTAGAAACCAGAATACGCCGGTAAAGGCGGGTATAGCGCAAAGTCCCCAGGGGAAGCAGCACGTCGTTGGTAAAAAAAGAAATTAGAGAAATAAAAATACCCACGGCAATGGCCGGCAGAAAGATATTGCGGTAGGAAAGGCCCGACGACAG
>JAIRRR010000264.1 GCA_031255875.1 Treponema sp. | reverse complement strand
CTTACCGGGGAATCCAGCGTCAAGGACGGCGACGAGGCGCGCGGCACCGGCCGCGTGGTTTCCGTGCCTTCCGGGAACGGCTTTTTCGGCAGGGTGGTGGACCCCCTGGGGAATCCTGTTGACGGCAAGGGGCCTGTTGCCGAGGAGGATCGCCTGCCCATCGAGTCCCCCGCGCCGCCGGTGATTGAGCGGGGCGCGGTGAATGTGCCGCTCCAGACCGGCACCCTTTCGGTGGACGCCATGATCCCCATAGGCCGGGGCCAGCGGGAGCTTATTATCGGGGACCGGCAGACCGGCAAGACCGCCCTGGCCGTGGACGCCATTGTGAACCAGAAGGGCAAGGACGTGTACTGCGTGTACTGCGCCATAGGGCAGAAGTCTTCCTCGGTGGCGGCCATTATCCGGAATCTGGAGCGCATGGGCGCTATGGATTATACCTGCGTGGTATTGGCCTCGGCCGCAGACTCCCCGGCATTCCAGTACCTGGCCCCTTATTCGGCCTGCGCCATAGCCGAGCATTTTATGAACAAGGGGAAGGATTTGCTCGTGGTTTACGACGATCTTTCCAAGCACGCGGTGGCGTACCGGACCATCAGCCTGCTTTTGCGCAGGCCGCCGGGAAGGGAAGCCTTTCCGGGCGATGTATTCTACCTCCATTCCCGCCTCCTGGAACGGGCGGCCAAGCTTTCCCCGGAAAAGGGCGGCGGCTCCATTACCGCCATCCCGATTGTGGAAACCCAGGCCGGGGATATTTCTTCCTACATCCCCACCAATGTTATATCGATAACCGACGGCCAGATATTTCTGGATTCCGAGCTGTTCAACTCCGGGTTCCGCCCTGCCGTTGACGTGGGGCTTTCGGTGAGCAGGGTCGGGGGAAGCGCCCAGGCCAGGGCCATACGGAAAATCGCCGGCCGGCTCAGGCTGGACCTTGCCCAGTACCGGGAGATGGCAGCCTTCGCCCAGTTCGGCAGCGACCTGGACAAGGCTACCCAGGACAAGCTTGCCCAGGGCGAGCGGCTTATGGAAGTTTTAAAACAGCCCCAGTTCAGCCCCCTGTCCATGGAAGAACAGGCGGCCATCCTCTTTGTCTCGGTAAGCGGGTGCCTCCTCGATATAAAGAAAGAAAACGCGGCCAAATTTATCAGGGATTTTTTGGGCTATCTCCATTCCCACTACCAGGCGGCCCTTGACACGATTGCCCGGACGCAGGCTACCGACGCGGAAACCGAAGGCGCGCTCAGGACGGCGGTGGAAGATTTTAAGCATCTTAAATAGCGGCAAGGGGAAAAATGGCAAGTAATTTACGGGATGTGCGTCTGAGGATGCGGAGCATCGAGCAGACCTTGCAGGTTACCAAGGCGATGGATCTCATTTCCACGGCGAAACTCCGGAAAGGCCGCCGTACCCTGGAGGATGTGCAGCCCTTCTTTACCCGGATTCAAAAATCCATGTACGATATTCTGAACACTGCGGGAAATGTGAAGAGCGTTTATTTTTCCCGGCCGGACCGGAACAATGTCTACCACAGCGCGATCGTGGCGATCACCAGCGACAAGGGGCTTGCCGGCGGCTACAACGCCAATATTTTCCACCTGGTAAACGAGCTTTGCGGGCGGGTGAAGAATCCTATCCTGGTGCTTATCGGCGCCATAGGCTACCGGTACTTTATCAACTCGCCCCACCTTATTCTGGAAAATTTTTCCTTTCATTCGCAGCTTCCCGAAGTGGACGACGCGAAACAGATCGCCGATTATCTGATTTCGCAGTACTCCTGGGGCATGTTCGACGAAATTCATGTGGTGTATACCCACATGTACAGCGCCCTGAAGCTCCAGCCCGAGGCGCGGCAGATACTGCCGCTGGACAGGCAGACCATGCGGGAAGAATTGGCCCATTTTGACTATCAGGAACGGGCGGCCCTCCGTTTTGAATACATACCCTCGGCCGAGGCGGTGTTTGACTCCATGGTGCCCCTCTACATCAAAGGGCTCGTCTACGGGTGCCTTGTCGAGGCTTATACCTGCGAACAGAGCGCCCGTATGTCCGCGATGAACGAGGCGTCGAAAAGCGCGGAGGAGATGCTCCAGGCCTTGCAGATTCATTATAACCGGGCCAGGCAGGCGGGGATTACCCAGGAGATGTCGGAAATTATCGGCGGTTCTTCGGCGCTGCAAAAACAGGGCGGGCTGCAATAGGAGAGACGAATGGCAAGTTTAGGAATTATCACCCAGGTTGTAGGTCCTGTAGTCGATGTACGGTTCGGGGAGAACCAGGTCCCCTCTTTGCTCAACGCCCTGGAGGTTGTGGTGAACAGCGAGGGCGGCAAGGAAGAAACCGTGGTGCTCGAAGTTTTGCAGCACATCGGGGACAACCGGGTCCGCTGCGTCGCCATGGAAGCCACCGAGGGCCTTTCCCGGGGCCTGGACGTGGTGGATACCGGCCGGCCCATCCAGGTGCCGGTCGGGGAGGCGGTCCTGGGCCGTATGTTCAACGTTATCGGCAAGGTTATCGATGACAAGGGCGGTTTTCTCGCCCGGAACTACACTTCGATTCACCGTCCCGCCCCGAAATTCGAGGAGCAGCGCCCGGCCACGGAGATGCTGGAAACGGGGATCAAGGCCATCGACCTTATGGCCCCCTATGCCAAGGGCGGCAAGATCGGCCTTTTCGGCGGCGCGGGCGTCGGCAAGACCGTCATCATCATGGAGCTTATCAGGAACATTGCCACCGAGCATTCCGGTTACTCGGTTTTTGCCGGGGTAGGGGAGCGCTCCCGGGAGGGGGCGGATCTCTGGCGGGAAATGAACGAGAGCGGCGTTATTAACAAAACGGCCCTGGTTTTCGGCCAGATGAACGAGCCGCCCGGCGCCCGTATGCGGGTGGCCCTGTCCGCCCTTACCATGGCCGAGCATTTCCGCGAGGAGGGCGGCCAGGACGTGCTCCTCTTTATCGACAATATTTTCCGCTTTATCCAGGCCGGCGCGGAAGTCTCCGCCCTGCTCGGCCGCATCCCCAGCGCCGTGGGTTACCAGCCCACGCTTGCCAACGAGATGGGATCGTTGCAGGAGAGGATCGCCAGCACGTCAAAAGGTTCCATTACCAGCGTCCAGGCGGTCTATGTCCCGGCCGACGACATCACCGACCCGGCGCCGGCAACGACCTTTGCCCACCTGGACGCCACCACCGTGCTTTCCCGGAAGATCGTGGAACTCGGCATCTACCCCTCGGTGGATCCCCTGGCCTCCACATCCCGTATCCTCGATCCCGCCGCTGTCGGGGAGGATCATTACGGGACCGCCGTCAGGGTCCAGCAGATACTCCAGCGCTACAAGGAGCTCCAGGACATCATCGCCATTCTGGGCATGGACGAGCTTTCCCCGGACGACAAGCTGATAGTGTCCCGAGCGCGGAAGGTGCAGCGTTTCTTCAGCCAGCCCTTCCACGTGGCGGAGCAGTTCAGCGGCATGCCCGGGGTCTATGTGCCGATCAGGGAAACCATCAAGGGCTTCAAGATGATTCTCGACGGCGAGTGCGATCATATTTCCGAACAGGCTTTCTTTATGGCCGGGGCCATAGACGCCGTTCTGGAAGTCGGGCGGGATTAGCGCCATGCCTGCCGCCCTGTTCAACCTTGAGGTACATACCCCCTACCGCCTCTTTTTCATGGACAAGGTGGAGGCCATCATCCTTACCCTTGAAGACGGCGAGGCCGGCATCTACGCCAACCATTCGTTTATGATCGCCCCGGTAAAGACCTGCGTATTGCGCATAAAGGGCAAGGACGGCATTTGGAAAAACGCCTTTACCACCGAAGGCATCCTGGAGGTTTCGGGCCACCGTACCGTGCTTCTGGTAGACGCCGCCGAATGGTCCGGCGAAATCGACTACGAGCGGGCGCTGTCCGCCAAAAAAAGGGCGGAGGAGGAGCTTAAGGGGGGCATGATGAAATTCGAGACCGAAAACGCCCAGGCCACCCTTAGACGCGCGGAAACCCGGCTTAAAGTGCGCGATCTGGGGGAAAAAGCGCGTCAGGGCTGACGGCGGAAAGGTCCGCCGCGACAAGGTCCGCGCCGCTTGAGCGGATGGCCTCCTCGCTGTCGGTCGTGAGCAGCCCCAGGCACCTCATCCCTGCGGCTTTGGCCGCCCTGACGCCGCTGACCGAGTCTTCCACCACCCAGCAGTTTTCCGGCGCGGCGCCGGCGCGCCGGGCGGCTTCCAGAAACAGGTCCGGAAAGGGCTTGCGCCGCTCAACGTCAAGGCCGTTTACCGCCGCGTCGAAGATGCCCCGGTCCAGGCCGATGGCTTCAAGGCTGGCCGCCATCTTGGGGTAGTCGGTGCTGGTGGCTACCGCTACCTTGAGGCCGCGCTCCCTGGCGGCGAAGACGAATTCTTTCGCGCCGGGCATGGCCCGGAGCTTCCCCTTGATCAGATCGGCATAGATGGCGTAGGTCCGTTCCTTGTCGCGCCCGGTATTGAAACCCGTGACGCCGTACTTTTCCGCCACCCCGCCCAGGAAGCGGTTCTCCCCCATGCCTACAAAATCCTTAAAGTCTTCGCGGGTTACCGCCACATGGTGGGTTTCCAGGAACATGAGCCGTCCGGCTTCCGCGATGAACCACTCGGAATCGGTTAGTACCCCGTCCATGTCGAAGATGATTGCCCTGGTTCCGGTATCCTTGTTCATGGTTTCTACCCCAAAAGCCGCCGCAGTTCCCGGTCAAGGCTGTCCGCGAAAGCCTTGAGTTCCCTCCTGCCGTAGGAGGCGGTGCGTTCTAGTCCCAGGCCGTGTTCCGCCAGCCCCACCGTAAACTCGCGCAGGGACAGGCGTTCCCGGATATTGTCGCGGGTAAAGGCGCGGCCCCGGTCGTCTATCACGGGAATGGACTTTTCCACGAGCCGGGAGGCGAGCGGCACGTCCCTGGTTATTACCAGGTCCCCCTCCCGGGCGAGTTCCACAATACGGTCGTCCGCGGAGCCTTCGCCGGGCGGGCAGAGTTCCATCACGATTCCCGGCCCGGTTTCGAGCGGTATGGGCCGGTTCGCGGCGAATACCGCCTTAAGCGGCCTGCGTTTCACGGTGCGGGCTACCAGTTCCCGGGCCGGCCTGGGGCAGGAATCGGCGTCAACGAAGATCGTCATTGCCGGGCGGAAAACGCCGGCGCGTCCTGTCCGGGAACCGCCGGTCCTGCGGCCTCCCCGTCCGGGCCTGCTGCGCTCGCCGCGTCCAGGCCTGCGGTTGCCGCGTATGCCGTAAAGGCGCCTGAAAGCCTGAGGGCCGTGCCTCCGGCGATAAAGGCGCTTTCCCCCTGTTTCAGGGAAAGGGATTCCTGCCCGCCGGGGCCTTCCAGCGCGGCCTGTCCGCTGGTTATCAGAAGAATGGCGGGAGCTTCCGGGGCAAAGGCTATGGTTTCCCCTTCGCTTTTTGCTCTGGAAAGGGAAAATTCCCGGCACCTGGCCGGGTAAACTGCCCAGGCGTTTCCCGCTTCTTCAGCACGGGGCGTAAGAATTTCCGGCTTGAAGGGCTGCCGGCGCAGTATCCGCCCGAGTTCCGCCGGATCAACGTGCTTGGGGCTAAGCCCGCCCCGCAGCACGTTGTCCGAATTGGCCATAAGCTCCACGGCGAGCCCTTCGATGTAGGCGTGGAGCACCCCGGCGGGGACGAACAGCGCCTCGCCGGGCTTGAGGTAGAGCAGGTTGAGGTAGAGCGGGGCGATGAGCGCCGGATCTTCCGGGTAGAGCCGGGCAAGATAGGCGACGGCCCGCCACTCGGCGGAATATTCGGGGTAGTCCTGTTCAAGCTGGGGCGTCTGGGCCGCAGCGTAAACGCCCAGGTCGTGCCGGGCCTCCGTTCCCATGCCGAACAGGGCCGCGAGAAAGGCGGCGTGGCCGTCCTCCGTATCAAGGCAGGCGCGGAGCCGTCCCAGTACTTCCCGCAAGGCTGCCGAAGGCTGTACTGCGGGCCTGTCCCCGGCGCCGCCCGTCCCGCCGAAGATCTCCAGGATTTTCGCGGTTTCGGCTGTTTCCCTAAAGCCGCACATGGCCCGGAACGGGGTAAGGGCGGCGAGAATTTCGGGCTTGTGGTTGGCGTCCCGGTAGTTACGCTCGGGCGCGGCCAGGGGTATGCCCGCCCGGTTTTCCCTTTCCCAGCCTTCGCGGGCCTGCCGGAGGTTTGGGTGGGCCTGTACCGACAGGGGCTTTTCCGCAGCCAGGATTTTAAACAGGAAGGGGAGGCCGCCGAATTCGGCGCTTGCCGCCCGGCCCAGGAGGCGGCCGGGGTCCCTCTCTATCAGGGTACGCAGGGAAAGCCTTTCGCCGCCGCTTTCCGCCAGGGAGGGGCCGTCCGGGTGCACCCCCATCCAGAGTTCCGCCCAGGGCTCCCCGGTTTCATTGGTTGTGTTCAGGAGCCGGGGTATCCATTTTGCCGAGCCCCAGGGGTAGTGTTTGACCGTGTTTTCCAGTTTGAAGATCCGCTG
>JAIRRR010000195.1 GCA_031255875.1 Treponema sp. | reverse complement strand
CTTGATTTTGAAAAGATCCGCAGGAAGGCGGAGAGTCTGAATCTTTTGCAAAACCCCTCGGATGCCGGGGACGAAAGCCATCTGTCCCAGGTCATTTTAGCCCCGGGGTTCAGTACGGCGGATGCGGCGGATATTCACGCCGGGCGCGGCATAGGGCTTAACCTCGTCCAGGAGCGGGTTCAGGATCTCCACGGCTCCATCGAACTGCAGAGCGAGCCGGGAAAGGGGACGGTCTTTAGTATCTATATTCCCCTTGAACTGAAATCGAATGCCGACAAGGCGCCTTAAGGCGCCCGGGGACGCCGGGCGCTCAGATAAAAGCATGGAGTTAAAATGTCTGATACTAAAATGAACGATAAGGATTTTGAAACCGGGGAACGGCACGTTGTTGCCCTGAAATTCAGAGTAACCCTGTTTTTCATTATGTTTTTTATGGCTATCATAGGGGTATTTATCATTACCTCGGTATTACAGGTATCGGCGGTGACACGGTTTGTGTGCGCCCGCCTGGCCCTGCCCCTGGTAAACCAGACGGCGGAGATCATTGACGGGGACGCGTTTGAAGCCCTGGCTAAATCCCTGAATCCCCTGGACCCCTATTACAGGGAAATCCAGCGGAGAATGCTGGACATAAAAACAAGGGGCAACTGCCGGTATTTGTATACCATGGTCCCGGTCGATGCCGAGCTGGCCCGGTATGTTATTGACGGCAGCGCCCCGCCCGAGGACGAGGAGAATTTTTCCCCCATCGGGACCGACGAAGAGATCACCGACGAGGCCTTTATTCGCGTTGTCCAGACCAAGACCATCCAGTGGGGCGCCATAAACCGGACCGATGAGTTTGGGGATTTGATGACCGTCTACGGCCCCATCCTGAATTCCTCGGGGGATCTGGTAGGCGTTATCGGCTGCGACCTGGAGGCGGACGCCATTGTCGCGTGGATACAGACCCAGGTACTGTGGCAGCTGGCGGTGGTGGGCGTTTTTGTCATCCTGGGCCTGGCGGTATACCTTTCCCTGGTTAAAAGCCTCAATTCTCTGATCCAAAGAATCAACGCCCCGGCGTAGCGGGGTTCCCGCTACGCCGCATAGCGAGGAGTTTGTTACCCCGGCATCCGGCTCGACACCCGGCCCCCTTTTCCGCTATAGTGGGATCCAGGAGCTTTTACTTTTGATCACCGTTACCAATGTAAGCCTTGCCTACGGCGAGCGCACCCTTTTCAAAGATGTCAGCGTAAAATTCACCCCCGGAAACTGCTACGGCATTATCGGCGCGAACGGGGCGGGGAAATCCACCTTCCTCAGGATACTTGCCGGGGAGACCGAGCATGACCGGGGGGAAATCTCCGTCACCGGCGGGGAGCGTATCGCGGTCCTCAGGCAGGACCATTTTGCCTTTGACCAATACCCGGTGCTGGAAACGGTGCTCATGGGTTACCCGAAACTCTACGCCGTGCAGAAGGAACGGGAGGCGGTCTACGCCAAGGAGGATTTTTCCGAGGAAGACGGCATGAGGGCCAGCGAGCTTGAGGCGGACTTTGCCGAGCTGGGCGGCTGGGAGGCGGAGGCCCAGGCCGGGCTTATGCTTTCCGGGCTTGGCCTTGAGGAGGCGGATCACGGGCGGCTTATGTCGGAACTGGACGAATCCAAAAAGGTGCGGGTGCTCCTGGCCCAGGCATTGTTCGGCAGCCCGGACATCCTGCTCCTCGACGAGCCGACGAACGGCCTCGACCTGGAATCCATCGCCTGGCTGGAAGACTTCCTCATGGACTTTCCCAACACGGTGATCGTGGTCTCGCACGACCGGCACTTCCTCAACGCGGTGTGCACCCACATCTGCGACATTGACTTCGGGAGGATCAGCCTCTACAGCGGGAACTACGACTTCTGGTACCAGATGAGCCAGATGCTCCAGAAACAGGCCAGGGACCAGCAGAAAAAGAACGAGGAAAAGGCGCGGGAGCTGCGCGAGTTCATCCAGCGTTTTGCCAGTAATGCCAGCAAAAGCCGCCAGGCCACCAGCCGGAAAAAGGTGCTGGAAAAACTCGACCTGGACGGAATCGCGGTCACAAGCAGGAAATTCCCCTACGCGGGCTTCAAGCCCGGCCGGGAAATCGGGAACAATGTGCTCAGGATAGAAAAGCTGTCGTATTCCGCCGGGGAAACGGCGTTGCTGCGCGGCTTCTCGCTCCTGGTAAACAAGACTGACAAGATAGCCTTTGTGGGCCCCCAGCACGCCTCGAAATCCGCGCTTTTCGATATTATTTCCGGCGCGGCAAAAGCCGCCGCGGGCGATTTTTACTGGGGCCAGACCACGAGTTTTTCGTACTTTCCCAAGGAGAACAGCGCGTTTTTTGACTCCGGCATGTCGATCGCCGAATGGCTCGGCCAGTACTCCCCGGACCAGGACGAGACCTACATACGCAGCTTCCTGGGCCGTATGCTCTTTTCAGGCGATGAGGCGCTCAAGCCGGTGAACGTGCTTTCCGGCGGGGAAAAGGTGCGCTGCATGCTCGCGAAGATGATGCTTTCCGGCGCGAATATCCTCATCTTTGACGAGCCCACGAACCACCTGGACCTGGAGGCCATTACCGCGCTCAACCAGGGGCTTATCGCCTTTCCCGGGGTTATCCTCTTCAATTCCCATGATCACGAATTTGTAAATTCCGTGGCGAACCGCGTCATCGAGATACTGCCCCAGGAATCCGGCCCGGGCGGCTGCATCGACCGCATGATGCCCTTCGACGACTACCTCGCCGACGATTCGGTCAAGGCCCT
>JAIRRR010000194.1 GCA_031255875.1 Treponema sp. | reverse complement strand
TCCACGGAAGGCTCGGTAAAGGGGAAATAACCGGGGACGTATTTTATCTCCTTCGCGCCGGCGACCTCGCGGGCAAACATTTCAAGCATGCCCAAAAGGGTCTTGAGATTGACGTTCTCCCCAAGGACGATGCCTTCGGTCTGGTAAAAGTCGGAAAGGTGGGTGGCGTCCACCTTGTCGTAGCGGAAACAGCGGACTATCCCGAAATACTTGCCGGGGATATTCGCCCGGGGAAGGGTTTTTGCCGAAAGCACCGTCCCCTGGCTGCGCAGGATAAGCCTGCGGGTAAAATCCCGGTCAAAGCGGTAGGACCAGCCCCGGCTTCCGGTCCTGCCGCCGTTTTCGTGGGCCTCCGCCACATTGGAAAGCCAGGGCTCCTCGATGGCCCCGGCGTAAGCGGACCCGTCCGGGCTTGACGGATCGGCGATACGGTACACGTCGTGGATGTCCCGGGCGGAGTGGAACTGGGGCATAAAGAGGGCGTCCGAATTCCAGAATTCGGTCTCCACGAGCGGGCCGTCAAATTCCTCAAAGCCCAGGGAAGAAAGCTTGTCCTTTACGTCCTCCAGAAATTTCGCGTAAGGGTTGGTCCGGCCCGCCAGCAGCCGGGTGGGGGGCACCTTGACGTTGTAGGAACGGAAATTCTTCCCCTTCCAGGAGCCGGTCTCCAGCATCTCCTGGGTAAGGGCCCCGATTTCGCCGCCGGTAATACCCGCCGCCCTGAGCGCCGCCGCGGCCCTGTCCCATTCCCCGGTAAAGCCGAAGATTACGGCCTCGCGCTCCACAAGCCGGAACGGCGCGTCCTGGGCGCCGCGTTTCCTGGCAAGGCCCGCGACGGCCGCCTTTTCCGCCGCGTCCAGCGCCGCCTCGCCGAGGAGGCCCCCTTCGGCGGCGGCGGCTTTTTCAAGGAGGCCCCGGATCACGGAAAAATGCTCCGCCGCCCTGCCCCGGGCCGGCCGCCCGTCCGCCAGGTCTTCCGGCGGGAGCGCCAACATCACTTTTTTCTCCCCGTCCATGGCAAGAACGCCCAGCCTGGAAAGGGCGCCGAAAGCGCTCCCGGCGTCCTTGTTGTCAAGCTCCAGAGTCCGGGCGATTTCGGGCAGGGTCAGCCCCTGCTTGATGCGGATAAGCTCGACGATCCGCTCCTCGGGGCTCCCGCGTTCCTTCCACCGGCGGCCCAAATCGGTCAGCTCGTAGAAAACGCCGGTTTCCCGGCGCAATTCCCGGACAATGCCCTTGCCCGAAAGCCAGGACAGCGCCTGGTTCCCGTTGCCGCTCTTGAAACCCAGGTCCCTCTCGACCTTTTCTATGGAAAGCTCGTCGCCCGCCTTGTAGCCCAGAACGATACGGGCCTCCAGGGGATGCATATTCTTTACCATATTCTGAATATCTGCGCTCATGGCGAGAGCTTACCAGTTTTGCCCTGATATGAAAAGGCCGCCCCGGGCGGCGCGGATTCCCGGGGCCGGCAGGCAGATTTTTTCCATCTTTTTGAGAGAAAAATCCATTTACTGAATAGAGAAACCGGGGGAAACTGGATAAGTTGTAGAGCGTATTTAAGGAGAACTTTATGGAACGATTTACCTGGAAGGCCAGGCTGCTCCCCGGAAAAAAAGAGGAGTACATACGCCGCCACGACGAGATATGGCCGGAAATGACCGAATTGTTGAACAAGGCGGGCATCCACAATTACACAATCTGGCGCGCGGGGGACGAGCTCTTCGGCTATTACGAAGCCGAGCAGGGCGTCGAATTCGCCTCCAGAGCCCAGGCGGAAAGCCCGGTAGTGGACCGCTGGAACGAATACATGAAGGATGTCATGGTCATGGAAAAGGACCCCGCCACCGGGACCCATTACCAGCTGGAACAGGTCTTTTTCCACCCATGACGCAAGGGAAGCGCGGGCAGGCACCGGCCCGGCCGGCGCTTAGGCTGCCCCGCGTTTCAAACCGGCCCGCATACCGAGGATTCCTATGGACAAGATAGCCCTGCGCCTTTCTTCTATTACCAAGTCTTTTCCCGGCGTTATAGCCCTGGACGACATGAACTTCGAAATTAAAGCCGGGGAAATCCACGCGATCTGCGGCGAGAACGGCGCCGGGAAATCCACCCTGATGAAGGTGGTTACCGGCGTCCACGCCCCGGATTCGGGGAAGATCGTCCTCTTCGGCGAGGAGGTGAAATTCTCCAACCCGCTGGACGCCTTCTCCAGGGGCATCGCCATTATCTACCAGGAAACCAGCCTTTTTGAGGAAATGACGGTCCTGGACAATCTTTTCCTGAACCGGGAGATCGTAAAAAAGGCGGGACCCTTTACGGTGCTGGACTACAGGGCCATGGCCCTGAAGATGGAAAGCATCTTCAAGAGCCTGCGCATTTCCATTCCGGTTGACGAAAAGATCAAGAACCTGGGCATGGCCCAGAAGCAGATGGTGGAGATCGCCAAGGCCCTGACTTTCGAATCCCGGATACTCATCCTGGACGAGCCGACCGCTTCCCTTACCCAGCAGGAAGTGGACGCCCTGTTTTCAATAATCCGCGATCTCAGGAAGCACGGGGTCAGCATAGTCTATATCAGCCACCGGCTGGAGGAAATTTTCACCCTCTGCGACCGGGTCACCGTGATCCGGGACGGCCGGTACATATCCACGCGGGAAGTTTCCGCGACAAACAAGGACCAGCTTGTGGCCGACATGGTGGGCCGCAGCATGGACAACTATTATCCCAAAGCCCAGGTGGAAATAGGCGGGGAGATCCTCTCCGTCAAGGGCCTGGGGGACCGGGAACTGCTCCACGACATCGATTTCTCCGTGCGGCGGGGCGAGATTCTGGGGTTTGCCGGGCTTGCCGGGTCCGGCCGCACCGAGCTGGCCATGACCCTGAGCGGCTTTACCCCGCCGGAACAGGGGGAGATCCTGCTTGACGGCAAGCCCGCGCGTTTCAGGAGCTACCGCGAGGCCATGGAGCGGGGGCTGGTTTACGTTACCGAGGACCGGGGAAAATACGGCGTCATCGTCAACATGAACATCAAGGACAATATCGTAATGCCCCAGCTCGGCAAAAATTCCCGCATGGGGGTTATCGACACCCGGAAGGAGTACGCCGTGGCAGAGGCGATGCGGGAAAAAATGGGCATAAAGGCGCCGGACACGGATTTCCTGGTGATGAACCTTTCCGGGGGGAACCAGCAGAAGGTCTCGGTAAGCAAGGCCCTTGCCCTGGACCCCAAGATACTGATCCTGGACGAGCCGACCCGGGGGGTGGACGTGAACGCCAAGGC
>JAIRRR010000189.1 GCA_031255875.1 Treponema sp. | reverse complement strand
TCGCTGTTTTCCAGCATCACCTTGAGCCGGGCCTTGCCGTCCTCGGACAGGCCCTCGCCGCTTTCGGAGTAGACGAGGAAGCAGTACGCCTGGTCGGCGCCGCGCCCCACGCGGCCGCGGAGCTGGTGCAGGGCGGAAAGGCCGAAGCGCTCGGCGTGTTCTATTACCATGCAGGAGGCGTTGGGTACGTCCACGCCTACCTCTACCACGCTGGTCGCCACCAGGACCATCACCTCCCCGCGGCGGAAAGCTACCATGGTTTCCCGCTTCTCCTCTTCGTCCAGCCGGGAGTGCACCAGGGCCACCGGGTACCGGGGGAAGACTTCCTTCGCGAGGCGTTCCGCCATGGACGCCGCGGCCTTGAGCCCGGAGGGAGTATCGTCCGGGCGGCCTTCCTCGCTGTCGCCGATTAAGGGGTAGACGAAATAGGCCTGCCTCCCGGCCGCCAGTTCTTTGGCGACAAAGTCGTACACTTTCATTTCGTTTGACTGCCGGGCAAGGTGGGTCTTGACGGGTTTCCGGCCGGGCGGCAGATCGTTTATTACCGACACGTCAAGGTCGCCGAAGACCGTAAGCGCCAGCGTCCGGGGGATGGGGGTGGCGCTCATCATCAAAAGATCGGGGCGGTCGCCTTTTACCATGATGGCGTTCCGCTGGGTAACGCCGAAACGGTGCTGCTCGTCCACGACGACGAGTCTGAGATTCCGGTACACGACGCCGGGGGAGAAAAGGGCGTGGGTGCCCACCACGATGTCCACTTCCCCGTCCGCCAGGGCCTTGAGCAGCGCCGCCCTTCCGCCCGCCTTGACGTTCCCGGTGAGGAAGGCGGGCCGTATCCCCAGCGGCTCAAGCAGGGCCGCCGCGTTTTCCGCGTGCTGGCGTGCGAGCAGTTCCGTGGGCGCCATGATCGCCGCCTGCCCCCGGACGGCGCGGCTCCCGGGAGCGGCGGCCTTGGCGGGCTCTTCCACGGCGCGGAGGGCCGCCAGGAACGACACCAGCGTCTTGCCCGAGCCGACATCGCCCTGGAGCAGCCGCGCCATGGGAATGTCCGAAACCATGTCGCGGCCGATCTCGTCAACGGCGGAAAGCTGGCCGGGCGTGAGGGAGAAGGGCAGCCTTTCAAGGAGCCGCTCCTGGAGCGGCGAAGGCCGGGGCGGGGGCCCGGCCGGCTTCTTCACCTTTCCCCGGGCGGAAAGGCTGCGGCGTTCGAGGGCCCGTTTGCCCACGAGGTTTTCACGGTAAAAGAGGTCCTCGTAGATAAGCGTCTTGCGGGCCTTGCCGAGATCCGCCGCAGACCGGGGAAAGTGGATCGCCTTTACCGCCTCGGCCTTTGGGAGCAGCCCCTCGCGCTCGATGAGCGCCCGGGGCAGCTCGTCCCCGAGCGGGGCCGCGTACAGGGCAAGCGCGTTCAGCATAAGTTTTCTCAGCGTCCCCTGGTTCAGCCCGGCCGTGAGCGGGTACACCGGCAGGATGCGCCCGAAACTGCCGCTCTGCCCGGCATCGCTTTGCCCGGCCGGCTCGGTCTCGAAGGATGCGGACTGGATCTCGCCGTATTTGTAAAAAAACCGGCCCCAGAGGCGGAAGATCTCCCCCACGGCGAGCTGCTTTTCCATAAAGGGGCGGTTGAAGCAGACCAGCACGGCGCGGGCGCTGCCGTCGTCAATATGGACCTTGAGGGTCTTCATCCTGCCGAAGCCGAACCATTCATGGGCCAGCACCCTGACGGTGGTGCAGACCTGGCCGTTGCGGCGGAAATCGCGCAGGGGCACGGTGACGCTGCGGTCCTCCCAGTCGCGCGGGTAGTAGCAGAGCAGCGACGCGACGCTGGTAACGCCGATTCTGGCCAGGGCCGCGGCTGTCTTCGGCCCGGCCCCCCTTATACGATCGACGGAGGCGGCAAGCTCCCGCAGATACATAAAAGCGATTCTGCTTTAAACGGGCAGGCGGGACAAAAAGCCGACACCCAGCCGGACGAGGAATCCCAGCCCTATCCGCAGCGCCGCGAGGACAGCGACGGAGGTGAGCAGCCCGGTATGGTAGCGTACAAGCCGGTTTTTGAAGACGATCCGGTTGATGCGGTAGATGACGGGCTGGGACACTGAATCGACAATGCGCCAGAAAACCCCCATGGCGCCGTGATGCCCGTATACGTTTTGCCGCGCGAGGTAGGCGATAAACCGCAGCGCAAGGATGATGAGGAAGAATGTCAGAATGAACGACACCGCAGACCAAAGCGCGGATACCGCCATTGCCAGAACGAACCCCAGCGTAATGGTCCCGTAACGGCCCAGGGTGGCGAAGATATTGTTGGCTATGGAAAGGGCCGCCAGCGCCGCGATAGGGGAGAGGTCCAGGTTCCCTACCCGGAAGATCCTGAAACGGCCGAACCAGTTTAGGTAGGGGTCCGTAATCCGGCGGAGGAATTCCACCGGCCTTCCGTAATTCGCCCCGCTGAACCAGGTAAGCATGACCCGGACGAAAATGACGATCATATAGAGGCTTGTCGCGCCCCCCAGTATATTCATCAAAGCACGCATGCTCCCTCCTTGCCCGCCGCTTTTCCGGTCAGGCGGCCCACACCGCGTCAACGGCGTTGCAGTTTTTTAGCCCGTCAAGCCGCCCGCTGTCCGCAGCGAGCGGCGGGCCCGCGCGGATCACCACCTCGCCCCCTTCGACGGGCACGTGCAGGAACACAAGGCAGGGCCCGGGGTTGTCCAGGAGGTAGTCCCGCAGGGGGTACAGGGCCTCCTTCCGATTGCCCGCTTCGGGAATAAGGCGTATATGCACTTCCCGGACCGCCGCCACGGGTCCGGCCGTTGCCGCCGCAGGCTCAACTACCGCTGCCGCAGCGGGATCCGTCTCCGTAGAAGCCGGGGGCCCTGCCGGGAAAGCGTCCGCAGCCTCCGGCACGGGTTCTTCTTTTACCGCGTTTTTGGCGGCCTTCTTTTTAAGCCGGTCCGTCTCCAGAAGGCCGCTGGCCCTGAAGGAGGGCTTTTCCCGCTTCAGATCCAGCCTGCCTTTTAGGGCGACGACCGCGCCAACGGCAATCCTGCCCTTGCAGTTTTCCCAGGCCTTTTCAAAAAACACCAGGTCTATTTCGCCCCGGTAGTCCGCCAGGGTGCCGAACGCCATTTCCTTGCCGTTCTTGTCGTTGAAGGGCCGCAGCCCCGCGACCGTGCCGATCAGGGTGTATTCGCCTTCCCGGGCGTTTTTCAGGTCCGAAAGGTCCAGCGTAACAAACTGTTTCCACGCCTCTTTCAGTTCCTCCATAGGGCTCGCCGCCGAGCAGAAGCCCTCCAGGTCGTTCTTCCGGTCGAGCCGCCGCTGTTCCAGCACGGAACCCACCACAAGGCTCGGCGTCCCCCGCCTGAGATCCAGCCGCCCCCTGACCGCGATCCGGTCGCCCTCGGCAACAAGGTCCCGGCAGTCCTCCCAGGCTTTCTCGAAAAACACCATCTCGATTTCGCCCCGGTAGTCCTGGAGCGACGCGAAGGCCATGGCCCTGCCGTTTTTGTTGGTGTGGGGTTTAAGGGTTTTAAGAATACCGATAAGGGTATACTCCCCGGCCCCGGCTTTCTCGATGTCCGAAAGATCGAGCCTGACGTACTTTTCCCATGCCTCCCGGTACTCGTCAAGGGGATGCCCGGAAATATAAAAGCCGATGAGCGTTTTTTCGATGTTGAGCTTTTCCATCCGGTCCATGGGGGGGAAGATCTGGAATTCGAAATCCGGGTATTCCTGCTCCTTCCCGTCGTCAAAAAGGCTGGACTGGCCGTACAGCTTGTCGTCCTTCTTGTTCTGGGCGTAATCCGCCGCCGCTTCCAGATTCCCCAGGAGCGTCGCCCGGTCGGCATCGAAACAGTCGAAGGCCCCGGTCTGGATAAGCAGTTCCACGACCTTCTTTCCCACGACGTTTTCCCGCTTTTCCCCGTCCGCGCCGGACTTGCCGTCGGCCCTGCCGTCGGCCTTGCCGGAAGCCTTCATGTTCACCCGGTCGAGAAAGTCCATAAAATTCTTGTACGGGCCGCCTTCTTTCCTGCACCGGATAATCTCCTCCGCGGGGCCGTCGCCTATGCCCTTGATCGCCTTGAGCCCGTAAACGATGCGCCCGTTCACCACGGTAAAGAGCCGGTCCGAGCGGTTTACGTCCGGCGGGTCGATGGGGATGCCCATCCGCCGGGCAACCTCGATATACTCGGGGAGCTTTTCCTTTTCGGCGCTGCCGATTTCGTTGGAAAGGTTGGCGGCCATAAATTCTGCGGGGAAATTCGCCTTAAGATAGGCGGTGCGGAACGAAAGCAGGGAATAGGCTGCGGCGTGGCTCTTGTTAAAGCCGTAGTCGGCAAAGGGGACCAGGATGTCGTAAATCTCGCCCGCCTTCTCCCGTGAATAGCCCTGCCTGAGCGCCCCCTCAAGGAACGGCCCTTTTTCCGCGTCGATAATCTCCTTCTTCTTCTTCCCCATGGCGCGGCGGAGCAGGTCGGCCTGGCCCATGCTGTACCCGGCGATAATCCGGGCCACCTGCATAACCTGTTCCTGGTAGACGATGACCCCGTAGGTTTCCCTGAGCACGTCTTCCAGCGCGGG
>JAIRRR010000128.1 GCA_031255875.1 Treponema sp. | reverse complement strand
ACGGCCCGCTCCGCCGCGACGACGAGGCTCTCCGGGACGGTAAAAACCGCGGGCATACGGGGAATCTGGCCCGGCGCGTAACCGAACGCGGTAACGTCCACGTCGTGCTGGACCAGGCCCTCGGAAATAATGGCGTCCCCGAAACCGAGCGACGGATCGACCCCCCCGGCGGACCCCGTGTTGATCACAAGAACGGGGCTGTAGCACCGGATAAGGAGGGCGCAGCCCACTGCGGCGTTGACCTTCCCGATACCGCCGCGCAGTAATACTACTTCCCGCCCTTCAAGTTCCCCGGCGGTAAATTCAAACGCCCCGTCCGTTTCCGTCTTTTTGTTCCCGATCTCCTCCCGGAGCATCGTGACCTCGTCCTCCATGGCCCCGATAATGCCGATCATACAACCCCGCCTAATCCCGCCGCCTATACATCGACCGCCGCCTTTTCCGCCCGGGACAAAAGCTTGTCCTGCCAAACCGTGGTCCTGTTCCTGCCGTTCTCCTTGGACTGGTAAAGCGCCTCATCGGCCCGGTGGATAATCTCGCCCGAGTCCGCTATGTTTCCCCGGTTAAAACTGGTAATACCCAGGCTGATGGTTACCTGGGGCAGGAGCGGGTCCCACGGGACCGCCATGGACGATATGGAAACGCGGAGCCGTTCCGCGACATTCCAGGCAACATCCCCGTCGGTATTGGGAAGCAGGATAGTGAATTCCTCCCCGCCGAACCGGGAAGGGACGTCATCGGTCCTGACGCTCTGCTTGATCGTCCGGGCTATGTATTCCAGCACCTTGTCCCCCGCCAGATGCCCGTAGCCGTCGTTAAAATCCTTGAATTTGTCAACATCGATCACAATAAGCGACGAGGTATGCCCGGAACGCTTGACTCTGGAAACTTCCTCGTTGAGGCGGGTATTAAAAAAGCCGTAATTAAAAAGCCCGGTCTTTACATCCCGCAGCGAATATTCGTAGTGAATATGATTCTGAATAGCCTGGGAAACAAAGGACATAAGATGGCGGAGGAAGAGGAGCTCGGAAGCCGTGTATTTTCCGGTGAGCAGCTTGGTCCCCACCAGTATAATTCCGTAGAGCCCTCCCTTGGGCCCCAGGATGGGGATCACCAGTTCCGGAACCAGCCGGTCAAAGGATTCCAGAATCGGCTTCGCTTCCGGGTCTTTTCCAAGGGTTTCCCTGAGCCTGTCATAGATAGCGGGTTCCTGATTGTTCAGAAAAAAGGATTCCAGAGGTATGATATTTTCAATATTCAGATGCAGATCCACGAATTTGTAATTCTGATAGCCTTTGATGGTCACATCGTTCCGGTTTTGGAGGGGCTTCCAGATAAACGCCACAAAGGAAGGCAGGTACAGATCCGAGATCTGCCATACCGCCGCGTCCATAATTTCATCGGCGCTGGTGCAATTGAAAATCTCGCCGGCGCTGACGATAAGGCCCTGGTATTTTTTTATTTCCTGGTTAAGCCTGTCTATGTGCTTTAAGACGCCAATAGCCTGGAGGAACGAATAGTTTTCCAATACTTTAGGATCTAATAAAAAATCCTGATCTGATTCTTTCATTTCAAGTTACGGAAAAACGGTCGGCTATTGTTTTTCGCCAGTCCGCCCGGTTCTCCTTGTCTTCCCATTCGATTATTTTTTTTATTTTGAATCCTTTTACGTCATGGGGATTGGCGTAATGCACAATTCCGAAACGCCCGCCTCCTAAATACGAAATTACGTCGCCCCTCTCCCTGATCTCATTATCGGCAACTTTTCCCAGGATGCAGTCAAAGTGGGCGGGGCTTCCGGAAGCCCTGTCGGTCAGGGCGGACGATATGTCCTTGATGGGCTTGCCGCAGACCGGGCAGTCGTGCACGGCGAGCGGGGCCGCCGGCAATTTTACCGGGGTCCATTTGGGGCGATCAACGTGCGAAGGCCCGGCGGGCTTGAACCCGGAAAATACCGCTTCCTGCCGCCGGCCTTTTTTGGAAAAATTGTCCTGCCAGGAATTGCGGCCGGAAACTTCGTCGCCGATCCGGTCCCGGCGCTTGAAAGGCTTCCGCCGGTTATTTCCGCCCTTTGTATTGCCGCTCATAATACAACCCTCCGTGGGACAATTCCGCGATTTCGTTGCTCAAAACCTGGGCTATACGCTGAATCGCCTCGCTAAGATAGTCCTCATTATCTATCTTTTGTCTTAAAATTGCAATTCTGGGGGAGACCATTTGGGCGTTATTCTTTTGTATCCCCCCGATTCCCCGGGGCACAGCAATCATAGGGTCTCCGTAAAAGCTGCGCGAAGATGGGTGATCGCTCCCGAATCAGGCGCTGCGGCAGGGTTGATAAATACGACATCGAATCTGACGGCCATACTATTATATTCTCGATGAACGGAGAGGAAATACTTAGCTGTTTCTATGATGCGCCGCTGTTTTTGGCGGCCGATCCCGTATGAAAGGCTTTCAAAAGAGTAGGCGGACCAGGCCTTTACCTCGACAAAAACGAGGGTCTGGCCTTCCAGGGCGACAAGATCGACCTCCCCGCAGAAGGAGCGGATATTCCGGGCGACAATGGTAAGCCCGCAGGCCTCAAGATACGCGGCCGCGCGGGATTCCCCGTCCCGTCCGGCGGAAACGCGCCGCATTCCCGGCCGGTTCAACCGTGCTTGGCTATTTCTTTGGGGTCCAGCGCGTGCGCGATAAAAACGTCTTTCTCCTGGAGCAGATCGTATACCTTGCCTTCCCCGGGCCGGAAAATCCGGTCGTTTTCATCGATAAGGACTTCCACTTTGGGCCGCAACGGCGCGCTTGCCTCAACCGAAAGCACCCGGCATATAGTGTTGTTGTTGAGCCTGACGAACGAACCGATGGGGTATATCCCCATGGTGCGGATAAAAGCCTTGAGCACTTCCGGATCAAAGCGGCGGCCGTTGTCGGCATACAGGGACTTGACCGCCTGCGAGCCTTCCATGGGCGTACGGTAGGGCTTCTCGCTGACCATGGCCTCAAAAGCGTCGGCCACCGCCACGATACGGGCGCGAAGGTCGATGTTCTCCCCGGCGAGCTTGCCGGGATAGCCGTTGCCGTCCCAGCGTTCGTGGTGCTGGTAGGCGACAATGCCCGTGTCGTCGGGAAAGCCCAGTTCCTTGCAGATTATCTTGTAGGAGGCCAGGGGATGGGCCCGGATAAGCTGCAATTCCCCGGCGGACAGCTCCCCCCGTCTTTCCAGCACGTCTTTCGGCAGCTTGAGCATGCCGATATCGTGGAGCAAAGAGCCGCTGATCACCTGTAGTATCTTGTGGGGGGCCAGCTTGAGCGCCATGGCGATACGGGCCGACAGGATGGCGGTATTTATCGAGCTTTTTGCAAACTGATGATCCTGCACCTCGCCGCCCAGGATAAAGCCGATGATCCGGCCCCTCTGTTCCCGCACCGCGATAAGCAGCCTGTTGGCGACAGCGTCGATGGACCGGACGGAGACGCCCTGCTTCCTGGTATAGGCGTCAAACACCTTGTCCAGCTCCTCGATCAGGTTGAGATAGGTCCGGTAATCTTCCTGATTCTCCTGCACTTCCCTAAGCGATAAAATACTGATGGTCTTTTTTCGGGCCGGGGCGGCCTGCGGCGGGCTCGCGCTGCCGGTATTCGCCGTCTTGTACATGGTCCGGGGCAGGGGCTTGCCTTCGCCGGTCACCTCCACCCCGACTATGGAAGGATTATCGCCCTCTTTGGGTATAACGATCTCGCCCTTGGTCGCCACGGTCTCGATGCCCCAGGAAATAAGATGCTGTATGTCCTTTTTCCGCACGGCGATATTGGCGGGTACCAGGAGGTTAATATCGTCAATATAAACAGGTTCGGTGAAAACCAGGCCGGGACGAAGATATTTAACGGGAATAGTTTTCATTT
>JAIRRR010000106.1 GCA_031255875.1 Treponema sp. | reverse complement strand
GGCCAGGCTGCGCACGATCTCCTCCCCTATACCCTGCGCGCCGCCGGTAACAAGGGCGATCCGGTCCCGCACCACATCGGCCCGTCCGGCCGCGTCCACCACCCGCGCGCGCTCGGCCGGGCTGATCTCCAGCAGGGAGTCGTCCCGCTCTTCAAGCCTGCGCCGGGCGGACTCCAGGTTCCTGTCTATCCAGTAAAGGCCGGCAAGGGCCTCCTGGTTTTTGATCGCCACGCAGGCAGGGGCCGCAACCAGGCGGTCGCTCTGCATTACGGCGTCCACGCCCGCAGGGGCCTTGTCAAATTCCCAGGCGTCCAGCGCCTCCCGGAACAGCTTGGCGGCGGCCTCCTCGTCAAGAGCGCCGTTCACAATGACGGAGGCAATATCCACCGTCAGGGCCCGCTGGGGCACTTCGCCCTTCCGGGTATCCGGAACCACCGCCCAGGGATACCCTGAAATATCAAGGTAAAGGCCCCTGGTCATCACCCCGAACGCAATCTCGTCTTTGCTGTTTTCCAAACTTCTTTCATCCGGCATAATCCAAACCTTCGAGCCTGTTCCGAAACCAATTGGCTATGCGCCAGCGTTCCCGGCATGGCCGGGGGCATGGTTTCGGACCAGCTTCCTTTTATTAAAATATTATAAAATTTCCTTTGCCATAGCAAAAGCCGATTCATCGCTTCTATACGGATCAAGCATTTTCCCTTTTTCCGCATAAATTTCAAGCCGCTTCTCCAACGGTTCCGCGGAAAAAGGGTTTTCCGGCGAAAAGAGCGCGAGGCGGGGGTCCGCCGTGGCGAGCCGCTCGTGGGCGATAAGCGCCCAGGTGGTGCCGACCAGGTGCCGGAAAGCGGGTTCCAGCACCCTGGGGCAGTTAAACGACTGGCGGGAACTGTTGATATCCACCCCGGATATTTCCATAAAGCCGCGCTCGCGGCAGAGCCGCCTTACCCGGCTCAGCTGCCCGGCGGTATTCCTGGGGGGCATATAGGTTACCGCCCGGTAGCCCATGGCCTTCAGTTCGTCAAAAAGGGGCTCCAGAAAATCATCCTCGAATTTTTCCGCCTTTTTATCCCCGGTGGGGGATTCCCCCACGTCCCCCAGGTACGCGTAGGCCGGGACCGCCCCGATAGAAAGGGCGAATTCCGTCATTTCCCGGGCAGGGACGCATTCGGCCTCCCCGCCCTGGATAAAAATCCGGGGCAGGAGGGCGGACTTCAGCACCCCCAAAAGATCGAACAGGCAGTGGGGGTTGTCCGGATCGGCCAGGAGCGCGGCGATCTTCGGCCCGGGATCCGCGCCGAACGCGGAATCGAGCCCCCGGGCCAGCGCCGGCCCCCTGCCGTACTTCGCGATAAGTTTCCCCGCCACGGCGGCCAGCAGATGGCGCTCGGTAATTTCCCCGCCCGCGTCGTAGCACGACTTTCCCCGTATGTCCCGGTCAAAATCAATTTCCCCAAGCCCGGCCTCCCGGAGCAGGGCATTGGCGTTTTCCGCCATGGACACGGTCCGCTTCAGGCGTTCAGCCCGGATCGGCGCGAGGAAATCCGCGGCCTTCTTCAGCGACTGCCGGGGAATCCCCTGAACGGTCATGTAGGCGATCCCTTCGGAATCGGGGTTGTTGAGCTTTTTGCCCGCGAAAGGCCCGTCCTTAAAACTTACCCGGACCTCGAAGCCCGCGCAGCCGCCTATCCCCAGAATGCCGCAGGCGGCAAGCATCTCCTCCGCCGCGCCCGCGGAGTCGTGGTCCACCGAACCGGCGGCCTCCAGCCCGGCGTTACGGGCCTTCAAAGCCGCCATGGCGGGGGTATAGGGGCTAAAACTGTAAATAGTATGGATGTGGTTGTTGATCTCCCCGGTTTTCGCGGTTTTTCCGGGGCCGCCCGCCGCCTCCAGGGCCTGCAAAGCCTCCAGCCGTTCCGCCGCGCTCCGGGCAGGGTCGTTGATAATCTGTCCGTAATCCTTCATAACGCTTTCACCCATTGTACCACGGAAAAAACGGAATGAGAAGGGAGAAAGCGCCGATGCCGGGAATTTCGCATCCGGCGCGGCGGCAGGCGGGCTTAACGGCCCTGCCCCTGTTGCGGAGGGGCAGCGCCGCGAGGATACCCGGGGCGTACCCGGTTGCGGATGGAAAACAGGACCAAAAGGAGGACAAAGGAGAATCCCAGGGCGCTGCGGTACCCCCAGGCGGCCCCCATATAGCGGTTGATGTAGCCTATGGCAAGCTGAATCAGGGAGTTGACCAGGCCGCCAATGGGTATCATGGCCCCGGTTTTTACCGCCGCGTCTTTCCCGAACCGGCCCATCCCGACAGCCACAAAGGTGGGCCAGAGGATGGCGATAAAAAAGCCCAGGCCGGGCAGCACGTAGATTCCGGTTTCGCCCAGGGAAAACCCCAGGGCAAAGATGATTAGCATGAAAAGGACGGCGCCCATGAGGCTCCGCATATAGCCGATTTTTTCGATAAGAAAGCCGCTTACCAGGCGGGACACGGTAAACAGGATGAAGAAGGCCGAAACAAAGGCGGCCCCCCTGGTGCGGGGATCCACGCCGTATACATCCTGGAAGTAAAGGCCGCCCCAATTGGCCGAAACCATTTCAATCGCTATCATAAGGCCCAGGGCAAATCCAAAGATCCACACAAAGGGATCCCTGAGCGCGCCCATAAAACCAAGGCGTTTCGGCCCGGCCTCGCCTTCCTGCCCGGCATTTTCCGTATTTTCCGGCGGCGGAAATTTGATCGCCGCCGAAGGAATAAAGAACAGGAGCGCCAGGGGAATCGAAAAAAGATAAACCTGCCGCCATCCAAAGCCCAGGCCGTTCGCGTCGGTAAATATGCCCGCCAGTTTCGGCCCCGCCACCGCTCCCGCGCCGTAAAAGAAATGGAGTATGCTCATCAGGAGGGCCGCCTTTTTGGTAAAGAGCTGGGTTGCAAGGCCGTTTACCCCTATCTCAAAAAGGCCGAAGCTGGCGAAAACGAAGAGCAGCGAAAAAGCGGCGGTCTTGAAATCCGGCACAAAGTAAACCAGGACAAGCCCTGCCAGCAGGAGGACAAAACCCAGCAGGTATACTTTCTTTACCCCGAAGCGGGCCAGTATGAATCCGGCGGCAACGCAGAAAAAAGTGTACCCAAAGGACAGCAGAGAGATCATTTTGCCTTGATCGTCGTAGGAAGCGTTAAATTCGGTCTTTATAAGCGGGTAGGAAACCCCCTTGATGTTTTCAATGAAGCCGAAAAGAAACATGGTTCCATTAAGAAGAACAAGAAGCAGTATGTAGGTTTTTTTTGAAAGGGCCATGATGGCCTACACTATAGACAAAACCGCGAGGATTGTAAATCTGCCTGCCGGAACACGGCCCCCCGGGCGGCTCTAAATGGCCGTCCAGCCCCCGTCAATGGTGAGAAGCTGGCCCGTGGTATAACTTGACGCGTCGGAAGCAAAGTATATAAGCGCACCGTCCAGCTCGCCCGGCTGTCCGGGCCGGCCCATGGGGCAATAAGTATGGACGGCCCCCAGGAAATTTTCCCTTTCAAAGACGTGCTGGGTCATTTCGCTGAGAAAATACGCAGGGCCGATGGCGTTTACGGTAATATTGTACTTGGCCCATTCGTTGGCCAGGGCCTTGGTGAGCATGAGAACCCCGCCCTTGGAGGCGCAGTAACCGGTAAGGGTGGAACCGCTCATGGCGACCGAACTGTGGATGGAGCCGATATTGATGATTTTACCGTACTTCTGTTCGATCATGATCTTTCCCGCTTCCCGGGCGCAGTAATACACGGCGCTTAAGTTGAGATCCACGATAGACTTCCACTGCTCGTCGGTCTGGCTTTCGGCCGGGGCCGAGCCTCCCACTCCGGCGTTATTTACCAGAATGTCTATTTTGCCGTAGAAGTCCCTGGTCCTCGCCACCGCGTCCTTTATCTGGTCCGTCCGGGTCACATCGCATCTGAGCGCCAGGCAGCGCACCCCCAGCTTTTCAATCTCGCCCTTGAGCTCTTCGAGCCGGTCCGCCCGGCGGGCCAGAATCGCGAGATCGGCGCCTTGCCCGGCAAGGGCGCGGGCAAACTGCACGCCCAGCCCCGAAGACGCGCCCGTAACTATAGCGGCTTTGCCGCTTAAATCAAATAAATTTGTCATTACATTCTCCTCGCTTATAGTATAGGGCTCCTGGCC
>JAIRRR010000036.1 GCA_031255875.1 Treponema sp. | reverse complement strand
CTCGTGGGCGGCGGGCGCCGGCGGCCCCCCCCCCCCCCCCCCATAGGCTTCTGACAAAATACCAGCCTCCTCAATTGGCCGCGCGAGTATTCCCATAGCAAAACCCGGCGAGCCAATATATGAAGCATACTCCTATGGGTCCCATACAAACGCATAGAAATTCCCTATTGGAATACTATAACCTTGAACTTTTCATAAAAAAACGGCCTGTTGTGACTTTGAGGTTGCAGGATGTGATTTTTGCCGGGGTACATATTGACAAGCCGGGGGAAAATGGAAATAAATAAAGTGAGCTTGTTTCAAAACTTCATATTTGAAACAAGCTCAAGTAATAGGGCCGGCGGGGGGGTAGCGTAATCTTGCCGCTTCGCCGGCGAAGCGGCAAGATGGAGCGCAGGGGGGCCGGACAGGGCTTGCGCCCGCTTGCCCTTGTCTGTACGGTAACAGGCCCCCCTTCAAATTTGGCGCCTGGTACCGGGCGGCCTGTCATAACAGGAGGAGAATGGTATGGAAGGAACGATGAAGGGGGCGTATCTCCCCGGGAACAGCACGGTGGTGCTGAAAGACGCGCCTATTCCCAAGCCGGGGCACGGGCAGGTCCTGGTGAGGATGAAGGCCTGTACTATCTGCGGGAGCGATATCCGGGCGATTTACCGGGAGCATACGGGCAAGGGCGCGGAGGGGTACCAGAACGTTATCGCGGGGCACGAGCCTTCCGGGCAGGTGGTGGAAGAGGGGCCGGGGGTTAGGCGCTTCAGGAAGGGCTCGCGGGTTATTGTCTACCATATTTCCGGGTGCGGGGTCTGCCACGACTGCCGCATGGGTTACATGATATCCTGCTCTTCCCCGCTCAGGGCGGCCTACGGCTGGCAGCGCGACGGGGGCATGGCGGAGTATATTCTCTGCGACGAAAAGGACCTGGTGGAGCTGCCCGATTCCCTGACTTACGCCGACGGCGCCCAGGTGGCCTGCGGTTTCGGCACGGTCTACGAGGCGATTTACAAGGTCGGCGTGAGCGGCGCGGACAACGTGCTTGTGGTGGGCCTGGGGCCTGTGGGCCTCGCCGCCCTGATGCTCTGCCGGGCCATGGGCGCGCGGAAGCTTTTCGGCATTGAGGGCAACCCGTACCGGGCGGAGCTGGCAAACAAGCTGGGCCTGGCGGACAGGGTCCTGACGCCGGGGCCGGACAACGTGGGCGAGATACTGGCCCTTACCGGCGGGAAGGGCGTGGAGCGGGCCTTCGACGCCTCGGCGAGCGATCCGGGCAGGCAGACGGCTATCCGGGCGGCCCGGCAGTGGGGCAAGATTGCCTTTATCGGCGAGGGGAACACGGTTAGCTTTAACCCCAGCCCGGACATTATCCACCCGCAGAAAAGCATATACGGGAGCTGGGTAACGAGTATCTGGCTGATGGAGAACCTGGTTGAAGAGCTGGTGCGCTGGGAAATGCACCCGGACAAGCTGGTGACCCACCGCTTCCCGCTGGAAAGGGCGGACGAGGCTTACCGCCTTATGGCGGAGGGCAACTGCGGCAAGGTCGCGGTCTGCGCCGACGAAGAGCTCAAATAGGGGCGGGGAGGCGTATGGCTGATTCGACCGATTCAATTGATTCAATCGATCCCAAACTGGTGCCCCGGGCCGCCCTGGCTTCGGGGGAGGAGATTCCCCGTATCGGCATGGGGACTTTCGGCTCCGACAAGTACAGCCCCGCTTCGGTCGCCGCCGCGGTGTCCGGGGCGCTCCGTTACGGCTACCGGCTCTTTGACTGCGCCTCGGTCTACGGCAACGAGGACCTGATAGGCGGCGTGTTCGAGGATGCCGTGCAAAGCGGCCTTGTGCGGCGGGAAGAGATTCTGGTTACCTCGAAGGTCTGGAACGATATGCACGGCAAGGGTGACGTGCTTCTGTCCCTGGCGAAAACGCTGAGGGATTTGCGCCTTAACTACGTGGATTTTTACTTTGTGCACTGGCCTTTCCCCAACTACCACGCGCCGGGCTGCGACGGCGACACGAGGAACCCCGATTCAAAGCCTTTCTCCGCAGAGCATTTCCTCGATGTCTGGGGGCAGATGGAGCGCATACAGAAGATGGGGCTGGCCCGGTACATTGGCATGTCGAATATGACTATTCCCAAACTTGAGGCGGTGCTGCCGCGCTGCGCGGTCCCCCCCGCGGTTATCGAAATGGAGCTGCATCCCAGTTTCCAGCAGCCCGATCTGTTTGAATACTGCGCCGGGCGGAATATCGCCGTGATCGGCTATTGCCCCCTGGGATCCCCGAACAGGCCCGATCGGGACAAGGCCCCCGGGGATATTGTGGATACCGAGCTTCCCGAAGTTGCCGCCGTTGCCCGCGCCCATAACATACACCCCGCCCTGGTATGCCTGAAATGGGCGGTGCAGAGGGGGCAGATACCTATTCCCTTCTCCGCAACGGAAAAGAACTACCGGGCCAATCTGCGCTGCGTTACGACGGACCCTCTTTCCGCCGCCGAAATGGAAGCCCTTAAGGGAGCGGACAAGAACTGCCGGCTGGTAAAGGGCCAGGTTTTCCTCTGGCCCGGGGCGAAGGGCTGGGAAGATCTCTGGGACGTTTAGCCCGCAGGCCAAAAGCCTGAGAAATTGCCGGATCCATAAGCTCACTCATTTTGCTTTTTCGCGCGCGGTTAAAAAATTCTGCGGGTCAAGTTTAGGGTTTGTCCGGGGTATTGTCTGGACCCCGGACAGTATAATAACCGGGCGCATCGCCGCCCTGCGGCGACCGGGCTATCCGCTCCAATTCCTCAGCCCCCGCGGGGGGCTTGCGGGATTTTCGCTTCTATCCCTTGCGCGGCCCTTGCGGGCTTTCCACGCTTTACCGGGACATCATTGTTAATGCAAAAGCCATCTGGTATAGTTCTTCCATGAATACCCTTCCGCGATCTTCCGCGTGGGAACGGCTCGACCGCATTGCCGCCGGGCGCATCCTTGTCCTGGACGGGGCCATGGGGACCATGATCCAGGCTTACCGGCTCCCGTCCGGGGAGGCCCTGTCCGAGGCCGATTTCCGGGGGAGCCGTTTCGCGAACCACCCGGTGAATCTCAAAAACTTTAGCGATGTGCTCTGCCTCACCAGGCCGGAAGTGATTTCTTCTATACACGAAGCCTACCTGGAAGCCGGGGCGGATATTATCGAAACGTGCAGCCTCAACGCCACTGCCGTTTCCCTTTCCGACTACGGCCTTGCGGATCTGGCCTACGAGATAAGCGTTGCTGCGGCCGCCGTTGCCCGGAAGGCGGCGGACAGGTTTTCTACCCGGGAAAAGCCCCGTTTTGTGGCCGGGAGCATAGGGCCCAGCAGCAAGAGCGGGAGCATGAGCCCCTATATTGACGATCCGGGAAGGCGCGCCATCGGCTGGGACGAGCTTGAGGCGGCCTTTTACGACAACGCCCGCGGCCTGCTCGACGGCGGGGCGGATATCCTGCTTATCGAGACTATTTTCGACACCCTGAACGCCAAGGCCGCCATTGCCGCCGTCAGGCGGCTGGAATCGGAACGGCAGGCCGCCGTCCCCCTCATGATTTCCGCCACGGTTTCCAATGCCGCCGGCAGGGTCCTGTCCGGCCAAACCATGGAAGCCTTCTACGCTTCGGTACGCCACGCGGAACCCTGGTCCGTCGGGCTTAACTGCTCTTTTGGCGCGGAAAAGCTTATCGCGCCTGTCAGGCGGCTTTCGGAGGCCGCGCCCTGCCTGGTCAGCGCCTACCCCAACGCGGGGCTTCCCAACCAGCTCGGCTGCTACGATGAAACACCGGAAACCATGTGCCGCCACCTTGAAGAGTACATGAGGGAAGGGCTTGCCAATATCCTGGGGGGCTGCTGCGGGTCTACGCCGGCGCATATTGCCGCCATTGCCGCGGCCGCAGGGGCCTACAAACCCCGGCGCGTTCCGGCGGCGCGGCGGGAAACGGTGTTCGCCGGGTACGAGGCCCTGCGCGTGGGCGGCACTGCTGCCCGGGGCGGCTTCCCCTTTGTCCTGGTCGGCGAAAGGGCCAATGTGGCGGGATGCAGGAAATTCCTCGATTTTATCCGGGCCGAAGATTACGATGCGGCCCTGGGTATAATCCAGGAGATGATCGAGCAGGGCGCGGCGGTCATCAATATCGGCATGGACGATCCCCTGCTCGACGCCGGGGCCGTTATGCCCCGTTTCCTAAACCTGGCCCTGGCGGACCCGGAAATCGCCC
>JAIRRR010000035.1 GCA_031255875.1 Treponema sp. | reverse complement strand
TTATCTTTCCATGCATCCAAAGCCGTCTTCAGAGGGGACCGGTATTTTAGAATAGCCCAGGGGCTTGAGTACGGAAAATTACAAAACCCGCGCTAATACGCTGCCGATGGCTTCCGCCATGCGATAGAAACCCAGATCATTGGGATGGCAGCCGTCCACCGTGCAGGCATCGCGCTCGTCTGTGCCGAACAGCCGTTCCCCGTCGATGAAATGCACCTGGCCGTCTCCGCCTTCAACCGCCTCCCGGTAGCTGGTGTAAATAATCTCCCGGCGCTTCCTGCTGTCCTCCGGGTTTTTGTCAAAATCCGGTTTTGAAATGATAATATACGGCAGATTCGGCCGCCGCTGCCGGATGATTTTGTACAGGGCTTTGTGGGTATTGCGCAGATAATCCGTGTCCGGGGCGTTGTGATCGTAATCGCAGACAAAGGCCCGCATCTCAAGATCCGCCATATAGGCCGCTATGGCGGGTTCGGCCTTTCCATTACCGGAAAAACCCAGATTGATATAATCCATATCAAACCGCCGGGAAAGAAAATTCTGATAACAGGTACCGGGACGGGAGGCGCAGCCGCCCTGGGTGATGGAGGAGCCGTAGAACACCACCGGCTTGTCATTGGTATAATGCGTTCCCGCCTCAACCTGGTATTGACGGTGCAGGCCGATATACAGATTCGTTACATCACTGTAAAGTGGAAAATTGATCACATAATCCCGCATACCCTCCATGCCCGTGTATATCAGGGATTCATAGCCGTTCATCTTTTCCGGGGAAGGCATAAACGTACCGGTATACCGGCATTGGCGTCTTTCATAACAATAGAGGTCGAATCCCGCACTGCCGGACAGCGGCATGTGGGGCATAAGGCAGGCCGAAGGCATTTCCGCGTGAATGGCGATATAGGGAGAATCGGTTCGGAAACGTACCCGTCCTCCCGCCGTATTGGTGTGTAAACCGACAACACCCGAACCGAGCTCCTGGGCGATCGCTTCAGGAATCCTGCGGAAAACCGGCTGATTCCGCGCATCAAACAACCCGTAGATGCAAAAGGGCAGTTTCCGTACATCCGCCCAGACCAGCTCCGCTTCCTTGATTTCACTTTGCGCCACCGGACGGTTTTCAATATCCGCGACATTCATCCTGCTAATCCTCCCTGATGAGCTCCACGCCCCCCCGGTACCGCAGCGTGTAGAGCTTCCCCCTAAAGGGAATGTGGTGTAGCGCCGCGTAGTCCCAGTCCGGGGGGATGCGGGGCCGGGCGCTCAGGGCGCCGGCGGAAACGCCCAGGCCAAAAAGCCCGGCGATAACTAAATTGCAGAAGGTCGAGTGGTTGTAGTCCTTGCCCCGTTCCACGCCGCCTTTTTCCTTTGACCAGCCCGATTCATCCCAGCGCATCAGCCGGGTCCGGGAGATCCAGTCCCCGGTGTCGGGGTGCTGGACCTCGTCGATCCAGAAGGGCGGATCCGCCTTACCGGGGCTGAGCCTATGGCTGCCGGCGTACTGCTTCAGGAGCTTGTAGAAGAGGCCGTCGTCGGGGCGCTCCGACGCGGCCAGGGCGGCCAGGGCAAAGGAAGTGGCGAAGGGCCAGGAAGGCCCGTTCCAGAGGCACTCATGCCCTTGGGGGCCCACAGGCCCCTGGTCCCGCCCCCGGCGCCAGGCGTTTAGTTCTTCACCGGTATAAAAGCAGCCGTAGCCGGGATGACCCCGGTCGGCGGTGCTAAGGCCGTAGAGGCCGTAAAAACAGCCGGGGTCCGCCAGGAGATCAAAGGCCCCTTCCCGGCCCGGAGGGGCCAGGCCGAAGTACCAGGGGCTGTAGCCCCAGAGTTCCCGGCACTTAAAGCGCCGGTCCCCCCGCGCCGGGTCCGGCGGAGGAGCGGCGGAGAGCTTGAGGGGGACGCCGTCCGGGCCGGTTTCCCGGGGGTAGTGGATATTTAAATAAAAGCGATCCCCTTCGGACCAGAGGAGCTTTTCAATCGCCCCCGCAAGGGCCCGGCCTTTGGCGGAGAACTCTTCTTCCAGATCCGCGCGGCCCGCTATCCGGGCAAAGTTCGCGATGGCCCGGGCCTTGGCCGCCATGTAGCAATTCTGGGGCAGGCGGAAGCCGTTGCCGGAAACCGCGAACTCCTGGCCGTCCCGGTCGGAGCTCCCCCAAAAAAGCCCCGTGCCCCGGTGGAAGTATCTGTCTTCACGCTCCCGGAACCGCTGGGCCATGGGGTCCAGATTGTTTACACCCAGGGAATAATCGCCCCGCAGTTCGCAGAGATCCCAGAGGGCGGAATCGATCCAGTGGGTGTAACTGTCGATGTTGTCGCTTTCCCGGTACCAGTAATTGATATAGGCGTCCAGGGCCGCTTCGTCCCGCAGCCAGCGGCCCTCCGCCAGATGGTGGCCCGCAGCGCAGGAAATACTGTTGTACTTCCCCGCCCAGGGCACCTCGGGGAGGAACTCGGAAATGATAAAACCGGCGGGGGTCTTCTTGATGTGTTTCCGGTAGGTCCACCAGCGGAAGTAGTAGACCTGTTCCAGTTCCCGGTCGGGCAGATCGACAAGCGGAACGTGGCGGGCCATCCAGTCCCCAGCGGCGCTGTTGGGAATGTGGTTGAGGTAGAGCTCGTTGTCTTCACGGTTGAATTGCTCGACGTAGCTTTTCATGCGGCCAAGCGGCGCGTCGAAGTTGTCCATGGGGGGCTTCCTTAAAAACGATTCCTGCCGAGGCCGTACTTCTTCGCCTCGTCATACATGCTAATAATGTTACGGGCCGGAACCTCGGGCAGGAGAAAATCGTGGCTGGCCGCCACAATGTACCTGCCGTATTCGCCCAG
>JAIRRR010000003.1 GCA_031255875.1 Treponema sp. | reverse complement strand
CCGCCGCGCAGTGTTTTTCCATGCGGGCCGCCGTGGCGCAGAGGTCCGCCGCGCCCACGGTTTTGGCCTTGCTTTTCAGGGAATGGACGGAGAAGCCCAGGCCCTTCCAGTCCTTTCGCTCCGCTGCGGCGAGGGCTTCGTTCCGGGCGGCTTCGTAATTTTCCGTAAAAAATTCCGCCAGCCGCTTGTACTGAAAAAGCCCTGTGCCGGGTTCGAGGTAACGCAGCCCCTCGTCCGGGAATACGCCCCAGGCGGACAGATCCTTTGCCAGCCTGTCCTTCGCTTTTTCCGCCAGGCCGTCCGCCTTGCCCTCCGGCGGCAGGCCCGGTTCCTCAAAATCCCGGCGGAGGATCAGTTCCGGCGGAAGCTGTTCGCGGAGGCAGCGTTCAAGGTCCCGCCACAGTACCGGCTTGGTGAGGCAGGCGCTGAAGCCCTCCTCCAGGAAACGCTGCTTCATTTCCCGCCGGGCGTCGGCGGTGAGGGCCACCACCGGAACGGCGAAGTTTTCGTTTTCCCCCCGGAGCCGCCTGAGCGTTTCTATGCCGTCCATGCCGCTCATCATATAATCCATAAAGATCAGATGGTAGTTTTTCTGTCGGGCCGCTTCCAGGCATTCATCCCCGCTTGACGCCGTGTCCACTGTCAGCAGGGTACGCCGCAGCAGGGAGCTTAGGACCAGCAAATTTTCCCGGCTGTCGTCCACCGCCAGGACGCGGGCGCCGCTTGCCGTAAAAGAAGGCCCGCGCGGCCTTGCCCTTCCCGTGTCTCCGGAATCGATTTCCCCTATGGGCTCGTCCTGCTCTACCCTTTGGGGGACTTCCAGGGTAAAGGCGCTGCCCCTTCCCCATTGGCTTTCCACGGTAATTTTGCCGCCCATGATTCCCGCCAGTTCCCGGGCAATCGCCAGCCCCAGCCCTGCCCCCTCGATGTTCCGGTGCGCGGGCGGGTCAACGCGGGTAAAAGCGTCAAAGAGCATTTCCAGATGTTCTTCCTTAATGCCAATCCCGGTATCTTCCACGGCAACGCGCAGCAACATTGCCGGCGCCGGCACGCCCGGGCCGCCCCTGCTTGCTTCCCGGCTCCCGCTTATCCGCAGGGTCACGGAACCCCGCTCGGTGTACTTTGCCGCGTTGCTCAGAAAGTTAAGCCCGATCTGCTTTAGGTGGATAAAGTCCCCGTAGAGCTTCCGGGGCAGACCGGGGTCCGCAGCCAGGATAAAACGGATCCCCCTTTTCCCGGCCCGTTCCGATCCGAACAGGGAAAGGTCCCGCACCAAATCCGCAGTCTCGTATGCCTCTTCCAGGATTTCCGTCTTTCCCGATTCGATCTTTGATATGTCGAGGATGTTGTTGATAAGTTCCAGCAGCGTCTTTCCCGCAGTTTCGATATTCAAGCTGTAATCGGAAACCGGTTTCCCGTTGTCAGGCAGCAGGGCGCTTTCCCGGAGGAGCATTTCGTTCATCCCCAGGATCACGTTGATGGGGGTCCGTATCTCGTGGCTCATGTGCGCCAGAAAGGCGCTCTTGATGTCGCTCAGACGGACGGCCTCTTCCCGCGCTTTTTCCAGCTGCCGCTGCTGCTCGTTGTATATGCGGAAGTGCAGGAACATGGTTATCCCCAGGGCGGCGCTGGCCGTTACAAATGCTGTTATCACGTCGGCCAGGAGTTTCCCCTCGCTCGCAAAAAAATGCACGCTCCCGGGCCGCAGGAAAGCGTAGAGGCAGATGCCGGTGTAAACCAGCAGTTCAAGGAGGGCCATGAAAAGGGCCGGTTTGCCGTCCAGCATGAACACGGTGAAGGCCACCGCGAAGACGAAGAACGCCGGCATTCCGCTGTGGTAGCCCCCGGCGGCAAAAAACAGGACCGGGAAAAGCAGGATAAAAACAATCACGATAGTGATTATGTAAAAGACGCGGTAATTCCCGGAGCGGTTTGAAAAATACAGGAAGGCGACGGCCAGCAAAAATGAAAGAACGCAGGCAGCGCCGTTTATAGGCCCCGCCCCCGTGAAGGATCCCAGCACCGCCGCAACGAGGCTTATGAACGCCCCCGCCAGGGCCAGCACGTTGAACAGCCGCGCCCGGAAATCAAGCTCCCGCCGGAAAAAGGCCCTCAAAAAAACGCGAATGTTCTTTTTCATGGTATATGATTGTACTCCGCATTTTTTTCTTTTTGCAAGATCAAATTTAGCGGATCAATTTAAGGGAACCTCTGAAAACCCCGGTTGGGTTTCCAGAGGTTTTGTGGAACAATTCAAGGCCGGGCCGGTATCGGGATCCGCCGGTCCGGCTCCTTACCGAAAACCTTCGGCTTTTTTGAGTTTTCCTACCGCAAGGTAAGTTACCGGAGTCATGATAACTTCGACGGCGCATTTGAAGAGATAGTTGGTTAGTACCAAATTTACAAAAAGTTCCCAGCCGAATACGCCGGCGGCGCTTGCGACAAACACAAATACCGCGCTGTCCAGTAGTTCCCCTATCAGGGTGCTCCCGATGGTCCTTACCCAGAGCAGTTTTCCCTTCATCAGTATTTTGATGCGTTCAAGGCTCGCCGAGTTGGAGAATTCCCCGGCAAGGTACCCCAGGAGGCTCGCGGCCGCTATGCCGCCGGTGCTGATGCCCCCCATAATGGCGTCGTAGGCCGCGCTTCCCGCGTAGCTCTCCCATTCGCTGTCGGCGGGCAGCGCGCTGAGCAGGAAAAATACCGCCGAGCTTAGCGCCAGCGCGGCAAAGCCCGTCCAGATGACCCGCCGGGACGCCCTGAAGCCGTAGACCTCGGTGAGTATGTCGCCGAAAACATAGGACAGGGGGAAGAGCAGGGTGCCCCCGTCAAAGGCAAGGCGTATGCCGAAGAGGGAGAAACCCAGGTCCACGATTTTTGCCGAAGATGCGATATTGCTTGTGATGAACACCGCGACGAAAAAAGCCGTTATTACGTCTATGTGGCGGAAATGCGGGCGGTCTTTTCCGGTTCGGAACAAAGATTTAAAGCCGCGCGGAGAGTCGGGCAAGGCCATGGGAGCCTCCTTGTTTTGGTAAGGCGGGTGGCAGGACGACCGCCGTAGCGTTTACCGTTGCTGCCCGGCCAGGGCCCGCTCTATGGCGATGGCCAGTTGGTCGGGGCAGGAAGTGCTTTTCCGTCCGCACCTGGTGCCTTTCAAAAGCGAGGCCAGCTGCCGGGCTTCCATGCCTTCCGCCAGTTTCGATATTCCGCTGAGGTTGCCTTCGCAGCCGTCTTTAAAGGCAAGCTGATGCATCTTCCCGTCCTTAATATCAAAAGTAATTTTCGTGGAACAGGTCCCCCGGGTTTTGTACTCAAACATATAATACCTCTTGCTGTTACAGGGCTGTTTCCCCATCTTGCAACGGAACACGGGCGCTGTCAAGCCTGATCCTGGAACCCGATCCCGACTTGATTACCTCGACGCGGCTGGAAATCCGGGAACGCATGTCGGCGACGTGGGAGATAAGCCCCACCATGCGGTGGGAGCGCAGCTCGTCGAGCACGGTCATCGCCAGATCGAGGGTGGCGTCGTCCAGGCTGCCGAAGCCTTCGTCGATAAACACCGCGTCCAGCCGCACCCCGCCGGAACGGTTCTGGATGGAGTCCGCAAGCCCCAGCGCGAGGCTGATGGAAGCCATGAAACTTTCGCCCCCGGAAAGCGTGGCGCAGGGCCGGCATTTCCCGGTATAGGCATCAAAGACCGCGAGATCGAGCCCTGTCCAGGCGCGGCCCTTTTCGCCGCCGGAATCGAGGAGCAGGGAGTAGCGGCCCTCGCTCATCCGTTCAAGCCGGCGGGTGGCGAAGGCGGCGACTTCTTCCAGATAGCGGCCCAGCAGCCATGCGTCAAACGGCCTTTTCTTGGGATTTTCGCCGCGCAGGTCCTTTGCCAGCGCGGTATAGCGGCGGCTTTTTTGCCGCAGTTCTTCGTACCTTTCGCTGGTTTCGCGCAGCAATTGCGCGTCCTGTTCCAGGGCCGCGATTCTGCCGCTCGCCCGGTCCCGCTCCTCCTCCGCTTTTTCTAGTTCCGCCGCCAGTTCCGCCAATTCCCGCTTTATTTCCTCCGCTTCGGGTATGTCCCCCAGGGAGCGCAGCTCCTCCCGTACCGCGCCAAGGGAGCGCAGCAATTCCTCCCTGAGCAAGGCAAGCCGCGACCGTTCCTCTTTCCAGCGGTTTATCTCTTCTTCCAGGGCGGCTTCGGCGGCGGCGTCCGCCAGCGCGGCGCGCAGGGCTTCCGCGTTTCCAAACGGGGAAGACGCCAGCGCCGTTTCCAGGGCCTCCGCCGCTTCGCGGTGCTGTTTCCGCGCCTCTTCCCTGCGGCTTTCAAGGCTTTCCTCCCGGGCCGCCGCCGCCGCGAGGGCGCGGCCTGCCTTTTCCCGCCCGTCGCGGTTCCGCCTTATGGCTTCTTCGGCTTGGGCAAGGCGGCGGTCTATGGCCGCGAGAATACCCGCCGCAGACTGCCCTGCCGCCGCGCCTCCGGCCAGAGCCCCGGCAAGGGTACGGCGGGCCTCTTCCAAAACACGTTCGTGTTTTTGCCGGGTTTCAAGAACCGCAGCGGAAAGGTTTTTCAGTTTTTCATCGAGGGCGGCGAATTCCTTTTCCTTTTCCGCGCCCGCCTTTCTGCGCAGATCCTGCTCGCGCCTCAGTTCCGCAAGGCGGCCCGCCGCCTGCCTGGCGGCCTTCTGTTTCGCGAGCAGGCCGTTCACCAGCTGTACCTGCGCCTTTAACAGTTCCTCTGTTTCCGCGTGGGATGGCAGGCGGCCCGCAGCCCGGGCAAAAAGGCGGAGCGCGGCATCGCCCCCCGATACGGCCCCCTGTTCCGCCCCGCAGGAGGCGATTTCCCCCTTGATCTCCGCGGCGGCGGCGAGGAGTTCCCGCGTTTTTGCGGCCGCCCGGCGCTGTTCCTGCTCCCGGCCCTTCTGTTCGGCGGATTTTTCGGCAAGGCCGTTTTGCCCGTCCCGCACCGCGCCTTCCAGGGAGGCGATGCGTTCGCCAACGCCAAAGAGCGGCGCGGGCGCGGGCGCGGGGAGCGGGTGTTCCCGTGAGCCGCAGACAGGGCAGGGTTCCCCGCTCCTGAGTCCCAGGGCAAGATGGGCCGCAATATCCCCGCGCTCGTGGTTTTCCTTTTCCCGCCTGATCCGCGCAAGCTCTTCTTCCAGAACAGGGACGCGCCGGGAAAGTTCGCCGCATTCGGCGCGCAGTTTTTCTACCGCATCTTCCGCTTCTTTTTCGGCGGCAAGGGAAATCTCCCCCTCGGCGGTCATTTTTTTCAGGTCCCTGAGGCGCTCCATGACGGCCCTCGCGCCCTCAAGCCGGGATTCAAGCTCGTCGGTTTTTTGCGCCGCAGTTTCGAGTTTTTGTATTTCGTCTTCCATACCGGCAAGCTGTTCCCTGAATCTGCCGGTTTCAAGGGAAAGCGTTTCTGTTTTAACGCGCAGCGTTTCTGTTTCTTCCCCGGCCCGGGCGAGTTTTTCTTCTTCCGCCAGCATTTCCGCCACGGCAGGCCGCCTTTCCCTGAGTTCCCGCGTTTCGGCCTCAAGCCCGGGCGTTTCCCCGGCCCTGCTCTCCGCAATAGCCAGGGCCTCCCCGGCCTCTTTTTTTTCTTCGGCGGCCCCGTTAAACGCGGCCTCGCTTTCAAGAACAGCCGCCTTCTTTTCGGCCTCGCTGTCCAGAAGCTGGGCGAGCGGCCGGGCTTCCCTTGAAAGATCGCGCCGCCTCTCTTTTTCCGCGACTGCCGCCGCCTCTTCCTGGTTTTGCGCCGCCTCGCGCTCCGCCGCCAGAAGCCGCTCGCGCAGGGCCGCCTCGTTCTGCCTTATGGCAAGGGCGGTTTTGAGTTTTTCAGCCTTGTCCGCCAGGGCCCTGTTTTTCGCCCGGGCGTCCCGGAGTTCCGCCCCGGCCTGTTCCCGCAGCCCGTCTATAGTATCAAATGAAACACGCTTGTTAATTTCCGCCAGGGCCCTCATAAGCTCCCTGGTTTCCGCGTTCAGTTGGTTCGCCCTTTCCGCCGCGATATCCTTTATCCGGGAAGCCGTTTCGATGGGGAAAAGTTTCCCCAGCACGTCGCGGCGCTTTGCGGTATTCTGTTTTAAAAACTCGGCGAATTCCCCCTGGGGGAGCAGCACTATTTTAAAGAACTCGTCCGCGTCCAGCCCGAGAAGTGAGCGGACAGCCTCGTCGGTTTCGGCCCTTTTTGTATTAAGCGGGATGATACTATCGCGGCGGATCTCGTAAAGCGCGGCGTATTCGTCACCGCCTTTCCCCCGCTGTTTTTGCTTTTCCCGCCTGGGGGACCTATCTATCCGGTAGCGTTTCCCCCCGGACGAAAATTCCAGGGAAACCAGGCATTCATCCCCCTCCTGGGTATAATCGCTTCTAAGCCGGGCCAGGTGATCCCCCCTGCTTCCCGGGACTTTTCCGTAGAGGGCAAAACAGAGCGCGTCGAAAATACTGGTTTTTCCCGAGCCGGTCTTGCCGGTAATAAGAAAAATATCGTCCAGCGCGTTGAAGTTGACGACTTCCCTTCCCGCGAAAGGGCCGAAGTTTTTCATGGCAAGCAGTTCGGGTTTCAT
>JAIRRR010000273.1 GCA_031255875.1 Treponema sp. | reverse complement strand
CCAAAACCCGGCTGGTTTTGGAACAGGCCCAAGGAAATTACTTTATGCGATCAAATCCATTGGGCCCCTTTAGCTTTTACCGGGAAGCCGTCGCCATTGCCTTACCTGTCATGCTCCAGCAGCTCATCATGAGCATGGTATCCCTTGTCGATAACTTTATGGTTGCCGGCCTTGGGGACGCCAGCATGGCTGCGGTAAATGTGTCGAACCAGCTTAACTTCATCTTTATCGTTATTATCAACACGATCTGCCAGGCCGGAGGAATTTACATAGCCCAGTTCAGGGGGGCCGGGGACGAAGCGGGGATGCAGCACGCCTACCGTTTCAAGCTGATCTTCGCCCTGATCGCCGCCGGCCTGTACTTTGCCCTGTGCTGGCTCATTCCCGGCCGGATGCTCGCCATGATGACCATGGGGAACGCCGCCCAGGAAGAAATCGTCGGCATCGGGACGGGCTATCTGCGGCTCATCTCCTTTACCCTGGTCCCCATGGCGGTTTCGGCGGCCATAGGGACCAGTTTTCGGGAAATCGCCATGCCGAAGATCCCCCTCTTCATTTCGGCCGCGGCGACCCTGGTGAACACAGCCGGGAACTGGCTTTTGATCTACGGGAATCTGGGCGCCCCCAGGCTGGAAGTCTCCGGCGCGGCGGCGGCTACTATCATCGCCCGGGTTTTTGAGCTTTTGGTGTTCCTCGTCTACCTCCAGAAGGCGAAGGCCCCCTTTTTCGTGGGATTCAACAGGATACACCTTATCCACAAACGCCTGGTCCGGGAGATTCTTTCCCGGTCCGGGATGATATTCGTTTCCGAGCTTTCCTGGGTCAGCTCGGAAACCATCATGACCGCCCTGTACAACGGCCGGGGCGGCGCCGAGGTTGTGGCGGGTATGGCCGCGGGCTGGACCATCGCGAACATCTTTTTCCTGCTGTTCGGGGGGATATGGACCACTACCGCAGTGATCATAGGCGGCAGCCTGGGGGCGGGAAGACTCGACGATGCCCGGCGCAAGGCCCGGTGGATCAAGTCCGGCTCGGTGGCGGCGGGGATTATCATTGCCGTCCTGGGGGCCGCGGCCTCGGCCCTGCTTATCCCCCTGGTGTTCAGCAACCTCAGCGCCGGGGCCAGGGGGATTAGCCTGGGGCTGATCTTCGTCATCCTGGTCTACCTGCCCCTCTGGAGCCTGCTCAACGCCCAGTTCGCCATTTCCCGTTCCGGGGGGGACACCGCCCTGGGAATGTACACCGACCTGTCGGTAAACACCCTGCTCTTTGTGCCCGGAGCCTTCGCGCTTGCCCTGGGGACCTCCCTTCCCCCGGTGACCATGTTCGGCATCCTGAAGCTCACGGACATTGTGAAATACTTTATCGCCCGGCATTTTCTCAGGAAGGAAAAGTGGGTAAAAAACCTGACCGAGGCGATTGGCCGGCAGGGGAACTGAGCGGCCCACCCGGTTCGGAATACTGATGGAACGGCGGGCGTCCGGGCGTCAGGCTGTCAGGCGGTTGTAAAAAATATCCGTAAGGCAGTATAGTTATTGTTATGGAACATGAAAATAAACTGGCCCACATACGAACCAAACAGGCTTTTATTATTGATATGGACGGGGTTATCTACCATGGCGACCGCCTGCTCAGGGGGGCCGCCGAATTCGTGGACTGGCTTACCCGGAACTACAAGAGTTTTCTCTTTCTGACCAATTCGAGCGAGCGATCCCCGCTGGAGCTTTCCCAGAAACTGGCGCGGCTGGGGATTCAGGTGGACCCGGAGCATTTCTATACCAGCGCCCTGGCTACTGCGGGCTTCCTGGCCACCCAGCGGCCCGGCGGGTCGGTTTACACTATAGGCGAGCCCGGCCTTATCCAGGCCCTTTACGAGGAGGGGTTTACCATGAACAACGTGAACCCCGATTATGTGGTGGTGGGCGAGGGCCGGGGTTACAGCCTTGAAGCCCTGGAGCGGGCCGTCAAACTGGTGCTGGGGGGGGCCCGGCTCATCGGTACCAACCCGGACCTGAACGGCCCTGCGGAGGGGGGCATAGTCCCGGCCTGCGGCTCCCTGGTCGCCCCCATCGAGCTGGCGGCAAACACCAAGGCCTATTTTATCGGCAAGCCCAACCCCCTGATGATGCGCCACGGCCTGCGCCGGCTGAACGCCAAACGGGAAGACACGGTCATAATCGGGGACCGGATGGATACGGATATTGTCGCCGGGGTAGAGACGGAGATAGAGACCATCCTGGTCCTTTCGGGGGTTAGCTCCAGGGAGGACATCTCCCGTTTCCCCTACCGGCCCATGCATATCCTGGAAGGGGTATACGAGATTCCCGACGACGCGGGAAAAGGCCAGCCGTAAACAACGGGTTTCCGGGGCCTGCCCCCGGTTCTCCGTTGATCCCCGGAAGCTGCGGTATTAGGTTTAAGTGATGTTTTCTATTGCCCTTATCGGCCTGAGCCTCTCCATGGACGCCTTCACGGTCTCGGTCGGTACCGGCCTTTCCTCCAGGAACCTCGAATTCTTCTACGCGGCGCGGGCCTCCCTTTCCTTTGGGTTTTTCCAGTTTTTCATGCCGGTGGCGGGATGGTACCTGGGGGAAACCGTCAGCTCCTACATCGAAGCCTACGACCACTGGATCGCCTTCGCCCTCCTGGGCTTTATCGGCGGGAAAATGATCGCGGAGGGGGTCCGGGCAATGCCCCGGGCCGGGCCCGGCCGGAAGCCGCCCCCGGAGCAGGCGGCAGCCCCGGGCCAGGCGCCCGGAAGCCGGGACGGCGGAGACGCCAGGCCGGCCGGGGGTATACGGAATCCGGGAACCCTCCTCGTCCTGTCCCTGGCCACCAGCATCGACGCCCTGGCCGTGGGCATATCCCTCAGCATCCTTGACCACAGCATCTGGCTTTCCGCAGCCCTTATCGGCGGCATCACCTTCCTGGTCTGCCTTCTGGGCTTCGAGATAGGCCGCCGCCTCAGGCAGGGCGCGGGCTTTGCCCTGGGGAAATGGGCCCCGCTCGCCGGGGGGATCACCCTCGTCGGCATAGGCTGTAAAATTCTGGCGGAACATCTTTTTTGAGGGGCCCGCCGCCGGGAGCGGCCCCAGCGCGTTCCGGCAAAAAGCCCGGCGCTACAGGAACCGTACCGTAAAGCAGCTTCCGGATTTGCCGTCGCTCTGCACCTCGACCTTCGCGTTGTGGAGCGCTGCGGCGTGCTTCACGATGGAGAGGCCCAGGCCGGTGCCTCCCGCGTTTTTACTGCGGCTTTTGTCAACGCGGTAGAAGCGTTCGAATATCCGTTCCTGTTCGGCGGCGGGGATCCCGGGCCCCGTGTCGCTTACCGCGAGCAGGGCCCTGCCCCCCGCCGGACCGCCTTCGCCGATTTTCTTCAGGGATACCTGAATCCCGCCGCCTTCCCTGTTGTACTTTACCGCGTTGTCAAGCAGGTTGTAGATCATCTCTTCCAGAACGCCCGGCGACCCGCTTACCACGGCCGACTCGCCGTCAAGCGTGACGGAGATGCCGCGCTCCGATGCCGCGCCGCCCATGCGCCCCAGAACCTTTTGCGTAAGGGGCAGGAGATCCGTTTCTTCCGTTAAAAGCGGTTCGTTTTTTTCGTCCAGATGCGAAAGCGTGATGATGTCGCCTATCAGGGTGACAAGCCGCCGCGCCTCGGCGTAGATATTCCGCGCGAAATGCCGCGTGTCCTCCGGTTTTACAAGGCCCTCCGCCATTATTTCCGCGTACCCGGAAATGGCCATGAGCGGCGTCTTCAGCTCGTGGGAAACATTCGCCGAAAATTCCCGGCGCAGCCTTTCCCTGTCCTCCTGCTCGGTCACGTCCAGAATGACCAGTACCGCGCCGAGCACCGTTTCCCCGTCCAGCACCGGGCTGGCAAAGACGCGCAGATGCCTTTCCCCGGTCGGAAGCGTTGTTTCCGAGGCTGCGCCCGAGCTTGCCTTTTCCACCAAAAGCCTGAAGGCCTCGTCCCGCCTGATTACCAGCGCGTTCCGGTTTTCGATGCTTTGGGGCTGGATACCGAGAAGATTCCGGGCGCTTTTATTGCAGGAGAGAACCTGGGCCTCTTCGTCCAGAACAATCAGGCCCTCGCGCATATTATCGGTAATCGCGGTAAACTCGAGCCGTTTTTTCCGCTGCTCCAGAAGCTGGGCTTCTATCATATCGTTCTGCTTTTTCATGCGGGATAAAAGCGGCGTAAGCTCCTCGTAGCTGACATTGGTCTCCGGCGCGTCAAGGTTGAGGCGGTTAATGGGCGCTACAAGCATGGCGGTCACAAAGGAACTGATTGCCGCCGCCAGGCCGAAAATAAATACGGCGATTATAACGGTAATAACGATGGGCCTGATAAGCGAAACAAAGATACTGTCCGTTGTCTTTGCCAGGCGCAGAACGCTCCCGCCTCCGAGCCTGACGGCGTAGTAGTAAGTCTGTTTTCCCACTGTTTCGGAAAAACGGGTCTCGCTGCCCGATCCGGTCCTTATCGCTTCCGCTACTTCCCGCCGCGAACGGTGGTTTTCCATGCTTTCGGCGCCGGCGTCTGTCTCGAAAAGCACGCGGCCGCCGGGATCGATGAGCGTTATCCGCGAGAACGGGCCGCCTGCCCGGCGGGCCGCCGGCGCAAGGGAATCGAGGTACCGCTCCCCGGACAATTCCAGGGCCGCGCGTATGTATTCGGCCTCGATCGCAATATCCCGCTTCATCAGTTCCGCGTAATCCCAATAAACGGCAAAATGAACAAGGACGGCGGTCAGCAAAATGGAAAAGCCCGCCAATGCGGAAGCGAACAGGAGTATTCTGCGCCTCATCCGGTTTCCCCCATTTTGTAGCCGACGCCGCGCACGGTCTGAATCAGGCCGCCGGAGGCCCCCAGCTTTGTCCGCAGGGTAAGGATGTGGGTGTCCACGGTCCGCGTTTCCAGGGCCAGGGAATAATCCCACACCGCCCGGAGGATCCGCTCCCGGGAAAGGACGATGCCGGCATTCTCCAATAGGTATACCAGGAGATCGAATTCCTTTAGGGTAAGCGTTACCTCCCCGCCGTTGGCCGTAACCTGGCGGCGCGGTATGTTTACATATAAGCCGCCCGCCCGGTACTCGTCCTTGACGGGGGACGGGCCGGCGCGCCGCAAAAGACTCTTTACCCGCGCCACAAGCTCCATCATGCCGGCCGGTTTTGCCATATAATCATCCGCGCCGGAATCAAGCCCGAGCACCTTGTCGTATTCGGCGCCTTTGGCTGTAAGCATCATGACGGGGAGCTTTTTTGTCGATTCGCCGGAACGCAGTTTCCTGAGAATCGCGAGGCCGTCTTCGCCCGGGAGCATTATGTCCAGTATCACAAGTGACGGCGCGGCTTCCTGTACGCCCTGCCAGAATTCATTGGCGGAGGGGAAGCCCTTCGCCTCAAAGCCGGTGTTCCGGAGCGTGTAAACCACCAGCTCGCGTATGCCCTCGTCATCTTCCACAAGATAGATAGAATGCTTCATTTGCCCCGCTTCCCGGTGATATAGTACTCGACCCATTCGGCGATATTCTGCGCGTGATCGCCGATGCGTTCCAGGTACTTCGCTATCATGAGCAGATCGATGCACGCCTCGCTGTACCTGCTGTTTTCCGCGACAAGGGAAATCAGCCGGTTTTTGACTTTTACGAAAAACTCGTCCACTACTTTATCGTAGGCTATAACCGCATACGCCTTTTCAAGATCCGCAGCCACAAAGGCGTCCACGCTGTCGGTAAGCATCTTCGCGGCGGCGGCCGCCATTTCGGCTATGGGAATGCCCTTTATAACTTCCGTGTCGGCGATGAACCGCGACAATTCCGCTATATCGGCCGCCTGGTCGCCGATACGCTCCATGTCGGTAATCATCCTCTGGGCCGCCGTTATCCGGCGCAGATCCCCGGCCACCGGCTGTTCGCGCAGGAGCAGGTGCACGGAGAAGGACTCAATCTCCCGCTCCTTCATGTCGATTTCCCTTTCAAGTTCCCAGACCTTTTCCCGCAGGCCGGCATCCCCGCTGATCAGGGCCTTTATCGCGTTCGCTATCGCGTCCTCGCAGAGCGCGCCCATGCGTATAAGCTCCGTGTGCAGATTCTCCAGTTGTTTCTGATAAGATTCGCGCATTAACCAAATCTCCCTGTAATATAGTCCTCGGTGCGCTTGTCCTGCGGCATGGAAAAAATCGACTCGGTCAAATTGAATTCGACTATTTCGCCGTGAAGGAAAAAAGCTGTTTTATCGGAAATCCGGGCGGCCTGCTGCATATTGTGGGTAACGATGATAATAGTGTAGCGCTTTTTAAGTTCGGCGGCAAGGTCTTCGATCTTCGATGTGGATATGGGGTCCAGGGCGCTCGTCGGCTCGTCCATAAGCAGGACTTCCGGGCTGACCGCGAGCGCCCGCGCGATGCAGAGCCGCTGCTGCTGGCCGCCCGAAAGGGACAGCGCGTTTTTTCTCAGCCTGTCCTTTACCTCGCCCCATATCGCCGCCGACTGCAGCGACCGCTCGACTATCTCATCCAGTTTTACCCTTGACTTTACGCCGTGGGTGCGCGGGCCAAAGGCGATGTTGTCGTAAACGCTCATGGGGAAGGGATTGGGTTTCTGGAAAACCATGCCGACGCGCTTCCGCAGCAGGGTCACGTCCATGCCGCCGTACACGTCTTCCCCGTCAAGCAGCACGGTCCCGTCAATCCGGCAGTCCGCGATCAGATCGTTCATCCGGTTAACGGTTCTCAGCAGGGTCGATTTGCCGCAGCCCGAAGGGCCGATAAACGCGGTTATTTCATTTCCGGATATGGAAAGATTGATGTCCTTCAGGGCCTGGTACGCGCCGTAGTGTAACTGAAGTTCCGTTATGCTGATTTTGTCCATGTTCATGCCCCGGTCCGTATCGCGGCGGCTTCTGCGCTCCTAGCCATGCCCTGAAGCCGCCCCGCCCCCTATTTTTTTGGCCCCCATGCCCGCAAGGGTGTTTATGCCCACAACCAGGACAAGAAGCGCCACCGCCGTCGCGTAGGACTGCTTTATATGAAAGCCTTCGCTGGAAAGGCTGTACATGTGAACCGCCAGAGTCCGCGCCGAGGCGAAGGGGCTGTCCGGCATTTTGGCCGCCGTCCCTGCGGTAAAGATCAGCGCCGCCGTTTCGCCCGCAATGCGGCCGATGGAGAGGATCACCCCGGAGAGTATCCCCGGCATGGCTGCGGGCACCACGATGGAAAAAACAGTCCTTAGCTTGCCCGCGCCAAGGGCGAAACTGCCCTCCCGCCAGGAATCGGGAACTGAAAGCAGGGCGTTTTCCGTTGTCCGCATGATGACCGGCAGCACCATGATCGCCAGGGTAAAAGCGCCCGCAAGGAGCGAATACCCCCAGCCGAGGAAAATGACGAACAGGAGCATGCCGAAAAGCCCGTAAATTATGGAGGGGATTCCCGCGAGCGTCTCGGCCGCGAGCCGCACCAGAAGGATTAGCCTGCTCCCGCGCCGGGAATATTCCGCGAGCCAGATGGCCGAGCAGATACCCACGGGCACTGCGGCAAGCAGGGCGGCGAGCGTAATGACAACGGTATTTACCAGCGCGGGGAAAAGGGAAACATTTTCGCTTGTATATTCAAACGAAAACAGATCGGGCGAAAGGTTCGGAACGCCTTTTGCCAGTATATAGCCGAACAGAAAAACGATGAGGAGCGTGGTGATCCCCGCCGACGCTGCCATCATCAGCCTGAGGGCGAGCGACAGGGGCTTGCCCCGGTAACGCCGAACCCGGATCATCCTTCCGCCCTCCTCTTGCTGAGGGATAAGAGGACATTGATAACCAGTATGAAGACAAACAGGACGGCCGCCGTCGATATAAGCGCCTCCCGGTGAAGTTCCGCGGCATAGCCCATTTCCAGCGCTATGTTGGCGGTAAGGGTGCGCAGCCCCCGGAAGATGCTGCCGGGAATCACCGCCTGGTTCCCGGCGACCATGATGACGGCCATGGTTTCCCCTATTGCCCGCCCTATGCCGAGAACCGCCCCCGCCATTATTCCCTGCCCGGCCGCCGGCAGCACGACGAAGAAGGCCGCCTGCTCATGGGTCGCCCCCAGGGCCAGCGCCCCCTCGTGGTAAGTTTCCGGCACGGCCCGGATCGACGCCTCTGATATGCTGACAATAGTAGGAAGAATCATAAAGGCGAGGAGCAGGGAGGCGGTCAGGAGGCTTTTCCCGCTGCCGCCGAAGAGCAGGCGCAGGGCGGGAACCATGACCACAAGCCCGAAAAAGCCGTAAATAATCGAAGGTATTCCCGCGAGCAGCCCCACGGCCGGCGAGAGGAATCCGTACAAGCGCTTCCCGCAGAATTTCGCCATAAAGACGGCGGTAAATACGCCCAGGGGCACGCCGAACACGATCGCCCCTGCGGTAACGTAAATACTGCCCAGTATCATCGGCGCTATGCCGAACAGATCGCTTCCCGGCTTCCAGGTCTTCCCCAGGAGGAAGGCCGCAGGGCCGATCTTCCCAACAGCCGGGATTCCGTTGACAAACAGGAACAGGCATATCAGGATAACGCAGCTGATGCACACGCAGGCCGCCGCCGTAAAGATACCGCGCAGTATTTTTTCTTTCATCTGGATACGGCGTCCCAGGTCTCAGCCTGGCCGAGGTAAATCGCCTTTACCTGGCCCTTGGCCAGATTGTTCAGGGGGTTCGCCTTGTTGACAATTACGGCGATACCGTCAATGGCGATAACCGTACCGGCAAGGCCCTTTTCTATCTCGCTGCTTCTCAGTTCCCGGGAAGCCATGCCGATGTCGCAGATTCCGTCAAGGGCGGCGTTCACGCCGGTAGAGGAATCGCTCTGCTGTATCTCGATATTCGCGCCGGGGTTGATATTCGCGTAGGCTTCCTTGAGCTTTTCCATGACCGGCGTCACCGACGAGGAACCGGCGACCACGATCCTGCCGGAGGGCATGGCGCTGGCAAAGGCGCCCGTATCCTCCCTGCGCACATAGCCGTTCGACTCGATCACGTCCTGCCCGTTACGGCTCATGATAAAGTTCATAAAATCCCGCGCGGGGGCTTTTGCCTCCCCCCTGGTGACGATGTAGAAGGGGCGGGTAATCCTGTATTCCCCGCTCGCCGCCGTCCTCGCATTCGGCGCAACCCCGTCTATCGAAAGCGCCTTCACCGTGTCGTTAAGGGAGCCCAGGGAAATATAGCCTATCGCGTTCCGTTCGCCCGCCACGGAAGTCATCATGACGGCGGTGTTGTTGGTTATCTCTGCGGACAGGGTTATGGCGTCCTTCTTGTCCGCGTCAAGAACCTCGAACAGTTCCGTAAACGCGCTCCTGGTCCCCGATCCGTCCTCGCGGGACATTACGATGATGCCCGCAGAGGCCGCGCCCGAAGCGCCGGCTTCCTGCCTCCCTCCCGCGAATGCAGGCGCCGAAAGCAGCGCGATCAGTGCCAGGCCGGTAAACTTTTTCAAGTCCATAAACGTTCCTCCATTGGTTTTGGTTTCTGAAACCAAGTTAAAGGCGGAATGTCAAATCCGGTACCGGTACTCTGTCAAATTTGCGCAAAGTTTCCGGCCGCGCTCCCG
>JAIRRR010000289.1 GCA_031255875.1 Treponema sp. | reverse complement strand
CTCAGTCTTTCTCCCGGATATAGGCGGCGAATTTCTTGTCCTGGACATTGATGTGGTTCACCAGCCAGTCGCCGAACTTCTTGCAGAGATCGTCTACCAGGGCCTTGGAGCTTCCCTTGAGGATAAGCTGGTGGGACAGATTCCTGACCGTAGACTTGAACTCTTCGTGGTACTTTACGTGGTTTTGATAGTCCGGGTACTGGTACTTTTGCTGGAGCGCTTCTTCGTCGAAGAAATGCTTAATGGTATAATCGGTAAGGAAATCCAGGCTCTTTTTTATGTCCGCTTCGGCCTTGCCCGCCTCGGCTGTTTCAAAAAGATCATTTACCGCCTCAAAAAGTTTTTTGTGCTGCGCGTCAATTGTCGCCTGCCCGGTGAGCAGGCTGTCGTCCCATACGTATTTCGCCATAAGAAACCCCCTTTCTTTCAAATAGCCTGCCGGCAACGCACGTTACCGTCAGGCCTTTCAATAATAATAAAACGGGAATGCCGAAAAATCAAGCGCCCGCTGCGGGCTATTCGGACAGCCCTGTTGCTTCCCGGAAGGCGGTCCAGACGCGGGCGTGCTCCTCTTCCGCCTCGCCGCCGATGTTGCCGATCATCTCCATGTCCACGTTGAAACCCCCGGGCAGGGTAAGGAATTCCTTATAATCCCCGCTGATAAGGGGTTCCGACGCGGAAAAGGTGCAGTAGTAGCCCAGGTATTCAAAACACTCGGCCCCCCGCTGCGGGTCCAGTATAGAGTCCATGAAGGCGTAGGCCGCGTCGGCATTGGGCGCCTTGCTGGGAATAAAAGCGCCCATAATGCCGTAGCCTATCCCCTCGGAGGGGAAGACGACTTCCAGGCCGGGGTTTTCCATTTTTGCCGAGGTTACCTGGGACGTATACATGACGCCTGCCGCGATTTCCCCGGAGAGAAGATCGCTTTGCAGATCGTCGTCTTTAATAAGCCGGATATTCGCCGCCAGGCCGAGCAGCCTTTGCCCTGCGGCGCGGATGTCGTCCAGGTTTTCGGTATTGTAGCTCTTGCCCAGTACCTTGAGGGCCATCCCGTTAATGACCCGGTAGTTCGCGATGGTCCCCACCCGCCCCCTGAGGCTCGAATCCCAAAGGTCCGCGTAGCCGGTAATATTGATATTTATCTGGGACGGATCGTACACGATGGTCTGCACCCCGGCCCCGTAGGGCAGGGTGTATTCATCGGAAGGATCGTAGAAGGGTTTAAGGTAAACAGGGTTCACGTTTTTGTAATTGGGGATTTTGCTCTTGTCCAGTTTTCGCACCAGCCCTTCGGCGATTGCCGTTTCGATAATATAGTCGTCGGCGATTATCAGATCGTAATCCCCGCCGCCCGCCGTTTCCAGCCTGGAGAGCATCGTCTCATCATAATCAAAATTGACATAGTTGATCCGGTAGCCCGAGTCCCTTTCAAAACCGTCCAGGATTTCCTGCGGGAACATACCGTCCCAGGTAAAGAGGGTAAACTGTCTGTTCTGCGGGGCCTGCGTCTGTTGGTTCTTCCCTGCTTCCCGGGCGCAGCCTGCGCTTATTATTGCAAGGGAAACGAGTAGCAGCCAAATTCTTTTCATGGCAATTGCTCCTTATCATTGTAGTTTATTTGCAATACTATCCGCATGGCTTTTTTTTGGCCTGGCCGTGGAATTCCGGGGCCGCGAGACGGCCACGGAAATCAGGACCAGCGCAACGGTTGCCGCGAATAGCAGGGTACACATGGCATTGGTTTTCGGGGTAACGCCGAATTTCATCTGGGTGTAGATTCTGATGGGAAGCGTATTGGTGCTTACCCCGGTAACAAAAACGCTTACGATTACGTCGTCAAAACTCATGGCAAACGAGATTAGTATGCTTGATACTACGGCGGGCATGATGAGCGGCAGCGTAATATCGTAGAAGGCCCGCCATTCCCCCGCGCCCAGGTCCTTTGCCGCCTCCACGTAGCTCTTGTCGATGCCCTCGAGCCGGGCCTTTACCATGATGAACGAATAGGGGATGCACATGGCGGTGTGCGCGATGACCAGGGTGAGCATGCCGAAGGGAAGGGCAAGAAGCGCGAAGAAGGCCAGGGACACCATCCCCACGACGATCTCGGGGATCATGATGGGAAGTACGGCTATATAGCTCATCACCCCGGCGCCGGGAAGTTTTGCCCGGCTTAAACCCGTGGCCGCCAGCGCCCCTATTACCGCAGCGCTTAGGCTCGCCGCCACGCCCAGGAACACGCTGTTCCACAGGGCGCTCCACATGGCCCGGTCCTTGAAAAGCTCGGCGTACCAGCGCCAGGAAAAACCGCTCCACACCGAGCTGACCCTGTTCTGGTTAAAGGAATAGGCGATTACCAGGGCTATCGGTATGTACATGATCAGCAGCAGCGCGGCAAGGTACGTCTTCGACAGCATCCCCTTTTTCCGCCTCATACAAGCCCCTCGATTTCCCCGCTGCCCCCGGTGGCCTGGGCCAGCCTGCGGTAAAGATATATGAAGAAGGTTGTCATCAGCATCAATACTACGCTCAGCGCCGCCGCGAAAGGCCAGTCGTGGGCCCGCATCAGCTGTTCCTGGATCAGATTCCCCACCAGCACTACCTTGTTCCCGCCCAGTATGTCGGCGATAAAGAAAAGCCCCATGGAAGGGATAAAGGTAAGTATGATTCCGGAAAAAAGCCCCGGCATGGTCAGCGGCAGCGTTACGGTCAGGAATGCCTGGGCGGGCGAGGCCCCCAGAACGCGGGCCGCCTCCACAAGCCCCCAGTCCATCTTCTCGGCGCTGGTGTACACCGAGTAGATCATGAACGGGAGCAGGGCGTAGATCATGCCGGTTACCACAGCCTGGTAGGTGTAGAGCAGGCGCAGCGGCTCGGCGGTAAGGCCCGCGGCCATGAGGATCCGGTCCAGAATGCCGTTGGCCCGGAAGACGATGATCCACCCGTAGAGCCGCATCAGGGAACTGGTCCAGAAGGGGATGATGAGGATGATCATCACCCTGGCCCGCCAGAGGGGCCTGAGCTTTGCCATAAAATAGCCGAAGGGATAGCCGAACAAGGTCACCGCCGCCGTGCTGAAAAGGGCAAGCCTTATCGACTGGACAAAGGTGCGCGCGTATTCCGGAATGCCGATGCGGCTGTAGTTCCGCAGGGTGAACGACAGGGACACCCCCCAGACATCCCCCCGGCGGAGGAAGCTCAGCACCAGCATGTAGACAAGGGGCCCCAGCACAAAAACCAGGGTGAACAGGTACATGGGCAGGGTCATGAGAAAAGCAGAGCGTTTTGCCGAGGACGCGAAGCGCGTGTTCCGGGAACGTCCGCCCGGGTCCTCCGCGCGGCTCACCGGGGGCGCTCCTCAAGGTCCACTAGGACGGCGTGTTCCGGCGCGGCCCAGGTTACCCGCACCGGATCGCCCACGTCCAGGGGCGAGTCTATCCCGTGGCGGCTGGCAATAATTTCCTGCCCGCCGCCCGCCGCGCCTTCGGGGCTCCGCAAAACCACCGTGATCCGCAGCTGGCCCCCGGCAAAGCTCATGTCCCGTATCACCGCTTTGAGGCCCTCGCCGGCCTTTGCCTCGGCCTCCGGCACCAGGTCGATATGCTCGGTCCTGACCGCCGCAGTCACCGGCGCGCCCGGCCCCAGCCTGCCCGCTATTTCAGGCGGCAGATCGGGCGGGATCGCCGCCTTTACCCGGCCTTCGTCCCGCTCGATAATCAGAACCTTGTCGTTCTCTTCGGAGGCCAGGAGCCCGGCGCTCAGAAAGCCGGAACCCACCCTGCCCTGGATAATATTGGCGCTCCCCACAAATTTGGCAACAAAACTTGTTTTCGGCTTTTCGTAAAGCTCGATAACCGGGGAAAGCTGCTCGAAACGGCCGTCCCGCATTACCGCGATCCGGTCGGACATGGAGAGGGCCTCCTCCTGGTCATGGGTAATATAGATAAAGGTGATTCCGAGCTGTTTTTGGAGCCGCTTGAGTTCAAGCTGCATCTGCCTGCGGAGCTGCAAATCGAGGGCGCCCAAAGGCTCGTCCAGGAGCAGCAGCTTGGGCCGGTTCACCATGGCCCGGGCTACCGCGACCCGCTGCCTCTGCCCCCCGGAAAGCTCCGCAGGCAGGCGCTTTTCAAAACCGGAGAGCTGGACCATGTCCAGGGCTTCTTCCACGGCCTTGCGGATTTCCGCCTTTGACCGGCCCTTGATCCGCAGGCCGTACCCTATATTCGATTCCACGGTCATGTGCGGGAACAGGGCGTAATTCTGGAATACCATGTTTACGTTCCGCTTGTTGGGTTCGAAGCCGCTGATATCCTGCCCGGCCAGGTACACCTTGCCCGAATCGGCGCTTTCCAGCCCGGCGATAATCCTGAGGGTGGTGGTTTTCCCGCAGCCCGAGGATCCCAGGAGGGTAATAAATTCCCCGGCGCTGACGGAAAGGTCGATCCCCTTTAGCACCTGGGTATCCCCGAAATTCTTCGTTATCCTCTCCAGCCGCAGCAGTTCCTGCCCGTTCATGTTCTTTTTCTTTTCCGGGGGCAATCCCGGATCCCGGCTTCCCCGGAAACAAGCGGCGATTGGCCCTGGCGGTCCGTGCTCTTCATAAATTCCTATCAAAAATAAAGTTTTACTATAGAGGCTTTCCCAAAACTTCAGTTTTTGGGAAAGCAACCTTGAAATTCGCGGTTTTGCAAGGCTGAAAGCCGCAGGCTTTCGTCCGAAAAAACCGCAAGAGCCTGTCCTAAAACCGTGCGCGTAGCGCACAGTCAATTAGTTTTGGGACAGGCTCTATACTTCTAAAAAGCATACAATTTTTTCCCCCCTGTGTCAATTCGCCGTAGGCCGCATTCACACAGGCCGCATTGCCCCTCTTTTCAAAAAGTACTATATTTTTAAGCGGGGTTGTTCCGGAATTCCGGTTTTCAGGGCAGCTTCTTGCCGCATGGCAAGGCCGCAGAACAGCCCCGCAGTTCCCCGGAGAGTTTCCTCAGAGGGGCGGCAAATTCCGGCAGAAAGTTACAGGAAGGTTAGCCTTGGCCCGCGCGGAAGGAAGACGCTTAAAGCCGCTCAACGATTTCGCCTTTCAAAAGGTCATGGGCGAGAAGGGCGACGAGCGGCAGCTCCTGGCCTTTCTGAGCGCCGTCCTGGCCCGGACGGGCAAGGGCAGCCTGGCCGCAGTAGAGATACTCGAAGACAAGGATCTGCCTGCGGACATAGCCGGCGGCAAAACCGGAAGGCTCGACGTGCTGGC
>JAIRRR010000155.1 GCA_031255875.1 Treponema sp. | reverse complement strand
AGGAATCCCCCCAGGAACTGGAGCATGTACCGTTTCTTGCTGCGGGTATAGAAAAAGCCGTCGGCGCAGAGGAACAGGAACATCGCCGCCACCGGCCGGCCGAGCCAGCCCAGCCAGTCAGGCGGCCCCCGGTCGATGAACATCTGGCGCACATGGTCCGCAGCCATCAGGGCAATGCCGATGACCTTGACGCCGGTTCCCGAAAGGAACTGCCATGGGCGCGGGCCGGATTCACGGTACGCTATGTTCGTGTTTTCCATAGCTTAAGTATTGCGTATTCCGGGGCCTGCCCGCAAGGGACCGCAGCAGCGACCCCCAGGACGCCTACGGCAGATTGCCGCCCTGTTGTAAAATTTCCCCCAGCGCGTCTTCCATGGTGAATACGCCGGCCCGCGCCTTTCCCGCACCCTGGCCCGGGCCAGGGCAGTTCGCGAGCCATTCGGCGGCGCGTAAAGCGCCCGCCGCGAACCCTTCCCGGCTGCGGGCCGTGTGGGTAATCTCGACAGTGTCGGCCGGCGAGTCAAAGAGGAGGGCATGTACGCCGGGCACGGAACCGGTCCGCAGGCTGGGGAAGTGAATGGTGTCTGCGGAAGGCGGGCCGTCCAGGGTGTCCCAGGCGGCCCGTTTTTTCCGGGTCATGGCGGCCAGTACCTTTTCCACCAGGGTTTTGGCCGTACCGGAGGGGCTGTCGGCTTTTTTGTTGTGGTGCGTTTCCATCCCCCCCACATCGTACTCGGGAAAGGGATCGAAGGCCCGCGCGGCATAAGCGGCTATGCGGTAAAAGATATTGACTCCCAGGGAAAAATTCGAGGCCCACAGCAGCGACGAGCCCGCGGACCGTACCCCGGCGCTCACCTGGTCAAGCAGGGCGTACCAGCCGGTGGTGCCGCAGACAACGGGGATCTTCCTTTCCGCCAGGAGCCTGATATTGTCCGGAGCGCTGTCCGGGCGGGTGAATTCAACGGCTATATCCGCCGTTTCAAGCGCCTGCGCGCCCGCGATGGTTTGGTATACGGGCGCCCCGGAAGCGGCGGCGCTGCCGCTGTTTTGCATGTACGGCTCCACCGCCGCGATTATCCGGTGGCCCCGCTCCAGGGCCTTGCTTTCAATCAGCCTGCCCATCTTCCCGTATCCTATGAGCGCGATATTCATGACCGTTCCCCCTGCATTTTTTCCCCGCCCTTGCCGAAAAAGTTTTTGTGCAGTTCCCGTACCACGCGGGCGGCCTGGGTATCGTCAACAATAAAACTGATATTTACTTTGCTCGCGCCCTGGGACACCATCTGTACCTGGACGCCCAGATCCGCGCAGGTCCCGAACGCCCGCCGCAAAATCTCCGACGAACGGCTTACGTCCCCGATAATGGTTACAATGGCCTTGCCGGTTTTAATCTCGACCCGCGCGATGCGGGCCAGGTCTTCTTTCAGGGCCCCGAGATCGTTCGCCGTATCCAGGGTAAGGGAGATCGATACCTCGCTGGTCGCCACCACGTCCACCGAGACCCCGTGCCGGGCGAAAACGGAGAAGACCCCGCCCAGGAAACCCGCCTGCCCCACCATGCGCGTGGAAGCTATGTCGATCAGCGTTATATTGCCCCGGGAGGTAAGGGCGCGTACCGGAAGGACGGGCTTTTCGGGCAGCGAGGCGACAATGCGGGTCCCCGGCGCCCCGGGGTTGTAGGAATTTTTCACCAGTACCGGGATATTCGTTTTCAGGCAGGGCTGCATTGCCCGGGGGTGGAGCACCTGGGCGCCGAAATAGGCAAGTTCCGCCGCTTCCTCGTAGGTTACCAGTTCTACCGGGCGGGCGTCGGCCACAAGCCTCGGGTCTGCCGTCAGGATGCCGTCCACGTCCTTCCACACCTGGGCCTCTTCGGCGCCCATGGCGGCGGCGATAATTGTGGCCGAACGGTCGGAACCGCCGCGGCCCAGGGTGGTGATACTGCCCTGCGCGTCTTTCGCGATAAAGCCGGTTACCACCGGAAGGACCCCCTGTTCCAGGAGGGGGCCGAGCTGCCTGGGGACCAGATCCCAGCTTTCCTTGCCAAGTTCCGCAGCGGTGTAGTTTGAATCGGAAACAAAGCCGATGTCCCAGGCGTCCATGGCCCGGGCGTTCATGCCCGCCCGGCGGAAATAAGCGGCGGCGATTCTTACCGACAGGCGTTCCCCGAAGGAAACCAGGTAGTCTTTGGTACGGCCGGTAAGCTCCCGAATCAGGGAAACCCCCGCGAGGAGGCTCTTCAATTCCCCAAGCAGGGGACGGATCTCCGCCGCCGTTTCCTCGCCAAGGTTAAGATCGGCAATGGTTTTAAGGTGAAGGGCTTCGATTTTTTCTATTGAGACTGATTTTTCCGCAAGGGCCGAACCGGCGGCTTCCAGAAGATGGTCGGTAGTGTCGCCCATAGCGGACAGCACCACCACAGGTTTCCGGGAGAGCTGAAGCGCCACAATCTCCCCGACATGGCGGATACACCCGGCGTCCGCCACGGAGCTTCCCCCGAATTTCATCACTATCATCGTTTTCCTCCGCCCGGTTCCAGCCCGGCAGGGCC
>JAIRRR010000135.1 GCA_031255875.1 Treponema sp. | reverse complement strand
CGGCGAAATCGGGGGGATCGTCGATATGGCTGTATGCGAAGGCGGTCGAGGCGAAGAATCTTTCCGCGATGTCGGCGGGGACCGAATAGCCGTTCCGGCTGTTCGGGGGCCTTTTCCTGCGGTACAGCTGTTCTACCGCCGGGTGCCGGCGGTGGGCGATAAGAAAGGGCAGCGCTTCCTCCCGCGCCAGCGAGCGGCAGCGTTCCTCGTCCAGGGCGAATTCCGGGGAAACGCCGTAACGGACAGACCCCTGCCGGGCAAGGCCCGAACTGTAGGAATCCAGGGTTTGTATACGGGCGTGAAAAAAATCTTCCACCGCCTTTTGCGCCAGTTTTTGCTTTTCCCCCTTTTCATTCCCGGCCATGAAGGAAAGGGCGCCGTAGATTCTCTGGTACATTTCCGCAGCCGCTTTCCGGGTAAAGGTGAGGGTGAGGATCTGTTCCACCGCAAGGCGCCTGTCCCCGGTAACAAGGCAGGCGTAACGGTTCGCCAAAACGGAAGTTTTCCCCGAGCCGGCCCCTGCGGCGACAACGACATTTTTTTCATATTCGGCGGCGGCCTTCTGCTCGCCGTTGAGCGTTATCTGCCTCGCGTTATCGCCCACCGGCCGCCCCCCTTTCAAGCAGATCCCGCTCCCGGCCGACCGCGTAGACCGTCCTGCACACCCGGTGGTAGTCGCACGAAATACACTTTCTCTCGCTCGCGCTTGTGGTAGTAAAATTACCGTTTGCCAGCTCTCCGGCGTAACGCGCGGCTTTTGCTTTAAATTCGGAAAGGACAAGGGCGACGGGATCGCCTTCCGCGCCTGTGCGTTCAAGGCCGGTTTTCTTTTTCCCGCTTGCCCCGTCCCGGATAGAGCCGAATATGACGCTGGGTTCCGCCCGCATGATGCTGAAGAAGAGGGCGGTTCCGGCCTGCCTGCCGCTGTTTTTTTCCGCCAGGGTAATGTACATGGGAAGCTGGAAATCTTCCAGGCCGTTTTCCCCCTGGCCCGTGCAGGGCTTTTTGGCGGGCATGGAATTCAGCTTGAAATCGGCTATGACAAGTTCCCCGGGCCTTTCGGAATCGTCCCGCAGATCTTCCAGAAGGCAGTCTATTTTCCCGATCAGGCTGTACCCCTGCTCCCCGGCGGTATAGCTTGCTTCGCTCCCCAGCACCCGGTACCCGCCGAAGTAGCGCAGCAGGGACGCGGCGAAAATTTCAAGCTGCCGCAGAACCGTGCCGCGCTGTGCCTTGAGAAAACGGACGGTCAGCGCGCTTTGGCCCCGGAAAACAACGCCTGCGCCGGGCTGCCCCGGCGATCCGTCAAAAACATCGGAAACGCTTTCCGAAAGGAATTCGCCGTAACCGGGGGGGAGTCCGCCGTCCGCCGGATTCGCGAGAACGCCGTCCGACTGTTCCTGCACCCGCTTGAAAAACAGATCCAGCACGGCGTGGTACACCGAGCCGAGGATGTTTTCCGCCATTACCGAGGCTTCCATGCGTACACTTTCAATGAAAAGCACGTTCCCGAAAAGCCACCGGAGCGCGCACTCGTAGTAGGGTTTCATTGCCGAGGCGGAGACCCGTATCCGCCCGGCGTTGTCGGCGCTGTAGCGCTCCCTGACCAGGGCGGGGATCCGGCTGTCCGCGGCTTTTCCCGGCTTTTCCGGGGCTGCCCCGCGACGGGCGGACCAGGCGGCAAAGCCCCCGGCCTGGAGCGAGTAGAGCCGGGCCGGGAACATCGCCGTGTTTCCGGCAGCCGCGCCGCCCGGCCGGCAGTCCGCGTAGAACCGCCGCTCGCCCAGGTAGAGATCTTCGGCAAAGGCGTCCGGGCCGGCATCCGCGTAACGTGTGCGGGGTTGCCCCGAAACATTGAGGCAGCTATGGGGTATCGCGTATCCCGAAAAGGTTTCCTGGGCGCAGAAGAACGCGGCGGGCCCAAGGGAATTAAAACAGTGAAGATCGATAAACGGGCGGGAAACATCGTCGTCCCTGACGCCGAGGGCTTCGCGTTTTTTACGCGGCAGGAAATTCAGCCCGGAAAAAACCGTGGCAAGGTTGGCCTGGCTTGAGCCGAGGACGATGTGGCAGCCGAACGGGACCGGCGCGGCGGTCCGGTAGGGAAGCAGGGAAACGCCGCTTGTTTTTTGCTGGGGGAGGTAGGAGGTCTCCCCCAGGATATCGACAAAGAAGCGGTAAGGGTCAGGCGCCCGGATCTTTGGGAAAGCCCTTTCAATTTCGATTAGGGCGATCAATTCCGAGACGCACCGGGACAGTATTAGATCCGTTTCCGGGAGGCAGTTTTCCATGTCGAGAAAGTGCTCCCGGAAGACAAAGTAACGCTGCCTGAGTTCCGCGAAAGACGGGGCTTTGTTTATGGCAACAATATCGCGCTTAAGAATCCGGTAAAAATCTTCCGCCCGTTTTTCCCGGTCCCCGGCGGGCGAATCGAAAGCGTCAAGCCACACGTCAACCGGCCGGCCTTCGTCCCAGGAGCAGATGCAGTTATTCCTGATTCCAAAGTCGATAAGCTGGTTGATGGATTCACTGTCCTTCCAGGGCAGATGCCTGTTGAGCAGGAGCGCCGCTACCGAATCGAACGAGAAATTTCCCGAATGGCAGTCCGCGATTGCGGGGAAGAAACGGCCCGCCGGATACGAGGACAGGGGCTTCCCGGTACGGCGGACCACCGGGATATTCCGGGCGGCGAATTCCCTGAGCACATAGGGCTCGTAGTTTTCCGTATCCGGGACGCTTACCGCGATGTCGTCCCAGGCCGTCTTTTCCCGCTCTGCCAGGGCGCGTATGTAAAGGGCGGCCTCGGTAATTTCGCTTCGGGAATTGGTGTAGAAAAAAACGCGGGGCTGTTTTTCCGCAGTGTCTTCCCTGCCCAGGCCTACGATGGTAACATGATTCGCGTTACCCAGTATTTCTTCGTATTCTTTAAAATCGGAAAGGGATTCGGGGAAAAAAATAAAACACTCTTTTCCGTTGTCGTCAAAGGGCGGCTTCTCCCAGGCCGGCTCAAAAAGGCCGTTGTCGTCGAGAAAGCGCCTGTACCGGAAAAAGAGGGTAAAGAGGTCCCGGTCGTCGCCCGGGGGCAGGCTGTCCGGCAGGCCGCCGTCGCTGCCGGCGGAAGCGGCCGGTTTTCCCGTCATCTTTTCAAACCAGTAGCCGAGCTGGGGCAGGATGCCGGTAAACCACGAAACATAGGCCGCCCCCTGGCGGGCGTATTCGGGAGGTATGAGCGAGCTGAAAACCGTTTCCCTGCCGGAGCCGCCCAGCTCCGCGTTTTCCTGGATCAGGCTTCTGACGAATATCTTCCGCAAAACAGAGGGGACGCTTTTTTTGTCCTGCGCCCTGGAGCGGACCGAAGCCCCCTTAAAGGTATCCCAGGCGGCAAACTGTTCCATCGCCACAGTACCCCCGCCGCGAAGGCGGAGCAGCCGGTCCGCCCAGCGGGAGACCGCCACATCGGTGGGGAACACAAAAAGCGCGTCCGGATTCCC
>JAIRRR010000134.1 GCA_031255875.1 Treponema sp. | reverse complement strand
TCTAAGCTTAAGTTGCCGCACCCCGAAAGTCAAATTTTTACGGAAATTTGGGGGAAATTCGGGACACCCCGGGGGTTAGCCAGCCGGTAGAGGAGATGCACGGGCTGGTCGCCGTGGGCTCCGGCCAGCCGTTTGCGTACCGGATCAACTATCAGATCCATCGCCTCAAGGGGCAATGCGCCGAGCAGCACATCTTGAGCCTCAGGGACAACTAGCGCCGGAAGAACTGTGCTGCGGTCTTTCCAGCGGATTCTTACCCCCTCGGTTACGCCATAGGTGCCTGTTTCGCCGTTGGCAAGGGTCGATTTCGATGTTTCTTCGATTTTCAACCCCAATTTTTGGCGTATATCCTCGTTGACTACCAGCGTCCAGGCTCCGGTATCGGGCATGGCTTCGACTGTCAGCGTGCGGATATCTTTGAGCAAACCCGCCTCGACCCTCACATCGTCCCCGGCATTTGATAGCGTGATTTCTTCCTTAAAGTACCCCATGCGGTCTCCCTGCTTTAGCGGCGCTTCCTGCTCACTCTACCGTTACGGATTTCGCCAGGTTGCGGGGTTTGTCCGGGTCCAGGCCCCGTTGTACCGCGCAGTAATAGGCGTAAAGCTGGCAGGGGATCACCGAGAGAATCGGGGTCAGGCTGTCGGAAGTGCGGGGTATGCGGAAAATTTCGTCCGCGGTTCTGTCGAAACAGTCAACATCCTCGTAGGTGATTACCAGCGTGGCCGCGCCGCGCGCCTTTACTTCCTTTATGTTGGAATCCATCTTGTCGAAAAGGGCGCTCTGGGTGCAAATCGCCACCACCAGGGTCGATGTGTCCACCAGGGCGATAGGGCCGTGCTTGAGCTCCCCGGCGGCAAATGCCTCCGAATGGGTATAGCTGATCTCCTTGAGCTTAAGGGCGCTCTCCAGGCTTACCGCGTAGTCGAACAGGCGGCCCATGAAGAATACCTTGGACTTGTTGAACTGCCTGGCGGCAAAGCGCTGGATGTTCTCCTTGTCCGCCAGAATGGCGGCCGCCTGACCGGCAAGCTGTTCCAGCGCGCCGATGTACCCGCTCAGCTCGGTTTCCGTCACCGTCCCCCGGAGCAGGCCGAACTGGAGGGCGATCAGGTACACGCATACAAGCTGGGTTGTAAAGGCCTTGGTAGAGGCCACGGCAATTTCAGGGCCGGCCCAGGTGTACATTACCAGATCGGCTTCCCGCGCCAGGGTGGAGCCGACCACATTGGTAATGGCGATGATCCGGGCGCCGATCTTGCGGGCCATGCGCATGGCCGCGAGGGTATCGGCGGTTTCCCCGGACTGGCTTATGATGATAAAGATGTCGGCCGGGTCGTGGATGGGGTTCCGGTAGCGGTACTCGGAGGCGATTTCCGCGTCGGCGGGGATGCGGGCGAAATGCTCGAACGCGTATTTCCCGATTGTCCCGGCGTGCCAGGCGGTCCCGCAGGCGCAAATTACCACCCGGCCGGCCTTGGCCCAGGAGGAGTCAAAGCCTATCTCCTCCAGGTTGATGCTTTTCGCCGCGTAAGTCTTGATCCGCGCCCGCAAGGTGTCGGTCAGGGCCTTCGGCTGCTCGTGGATTTCCTTGAGCATAAAGTGTTCGTACCCGCCCTTTTCGGCGGCGCTAGCGTCCCATTCCACGTGGGAAAGCTCTTTTTGCGCGAGCTTCCCCTCCTCATCGTAAAATTCCACGCGGTCCCGGTAGAGGACCGCCACTTCCCGGTCCTCCAGGTAGTATACGTCCCTGGTGTACTCCAGAAGGGCGGGCACGTCCGACGCGATAAGGTTTTCCCCTTTCCCCGCCCCGACTACCAGCGGGCTTTCCTTGCGTACCGCGATGATCCGGTCCGGGTCGCTTTCGCAGATGATCCCGAGCGCGTAGGAGCCTTCAAAACGCTTGATGGCTTCCAGTACCGCCCGGAGCAGGTCCCCGTTGTAGTGGAAGTCGATAAGGTGGGCGATAACTTCCGTATCGGTCTCGCTGCGGAAAGAAACCCCGTGATCCTGGAGCCATTCCTTCAGCTTGGCGTGGTTTTCGATGATCCCGTTGTGCACCACCGCGATTTTGCCGGAAACATCGGTATGGGGGTGCGAATTTACATCGGACGGCTCGCCGTGCGTGGCCCAGCGGGTGTGGCCTATCCCCACGCTGCCCGAAAGGGAACCGGAAGAAGCCTCCTCCCCGATCTTTTCCTCCAGGAATTTCAGGACGCCCTTGGATTTGCGGACCAAAAGCCCTTGTTCCCCCAGCACCGCGATTCCTGAGGAATCGTAACCCCGGTATTCCAGCTTTTTTAGGCCGTTGATAAGTACCGGGACCGCCTCTTCATTTCCAATATAGCCTACAATACCGCACATAATTTTGGGAAATACCGCACTCCTCTGCCTGTCCGCGCCGCCAGCTTCCGATTCGAGTCTGCCGGTAATACGGGCGCGTTACCGGCAGGCATCCTTAAAATCCGCCGAGGGAATCCTACCGCGATCGCTATTCGAGTATCAAGTAGTCGCTGAAATAGAGGGCCGTTATTTGCCCCAGGCGGAGCAGATCGTTGAACCGCCCGAGCAGTTCCTCCTTTACGGCAGCCTCGTCCTTTTGACGCAGTTCCTCCGTGGAAAGGGAAGCGAAATAGTCCGCCGCGCCGGACCTGAAGTCCCCGACGCAGGCCGCCAGCTCCTCCGAAAAGGCCCTGTCCCCGGGCGGGTAGGGGAAAGCGATGGAAAGGATCACCGTCGCCGGTTCCGGCGAGCCTGTGGACGCGCGAATCCTGCCTATGCCGGTAAACATGCCGTCGGATTCAGAGGGGGCGGGCGCGTCCCCGGCCGGGGCGGCGGTTCCCGGCCCTACGCCCTTGCCCCGGAAGGCCAGGGCGTAAATCGTGCCCCCGGCCAGGATCAGGGCCAGGGCAATTGCGATAACGGCCAGTATCCTGCTGATAAGCGCGGCCGGGCCGGGCGCCTTTATTTGCCGCCGCTCTTGTTTCTGGGCCATAGTTTCGCTATCAGGTAAAACACCACCTGTACGGCAAATACAAACAGCACCCCCGCGACCATAAGGAATACGGCCTTCCCGATAACCGGCGAATCCTGTATAAAGTCCCTGAGCATCTGATCTAATCGATCGAAATTCATAACGCCCTCCTCTACTACGCGCCGGTTAAAAGCGGCACAAGGGCAAGCACTATGCCGCCCGCGATAACCGAGCCGAGCTGGCCGGACACATTTGCGCTTACCGCGTGCATGATCACGAAAGTATGCGGGTCCTCCTCGGTGGCGAGCCTCTGGATGACCCGGGCGCTCATGGGAAAGGCGGAAATGCCGGCGGCGCCCACCATGGGGTTGATCTTCTCCTTCAGGAAGAGGTTCAGGAATTTGGCGAACAGGACGCCCCCCGCCGTGTCAAACACAAACGCCGCGAGGCCCATGGCGATGATCATCAGGGTCTGGGGCGTCAGAAAACGGTCGGCGGTCATGCTGGAGCCTATGGTAATGCCCAAAAGCAGGGTTACGATGTTGGCAAGCTCGTTCTGGGCGGCGGTGGAAAGCCGTCCCAAAACGCCGCATTCGCGGATCAGGTTGCCGAACATAAGGGAGCCGATAAGGGGCACGCTGATAGGCGCGACAAAGCCCGCGATCAGCGTGACCGCGATGGGGAAGCATATCCTAAGGCTTTTGGGAATATCCTCGTCGCGGGCGATCATCTTGATCTGCCGTTCCTTTTTTGTGGTGATCAATTTGATTACCGGCGGCTGGATCAGGGGGACCAGGGCCATGTAGGAATAGGCCGCCACGGAAATAGGCCCCAGGTACTTTTGCGCGAACCGGGTCGCCACAAAGATCGAGGTAGGGCCGTCCGCCGCGCCTATTATGCCGATGGCGCTTGCCACTTTAAGGTCCTGGAAGTCGGAGAGGAAGGGCAGGGCCTGGCCCAGGGCGACGGCCAGAATAACCGTGGCGAATATGCCGAACTGCGCGGCGGCCCCGAAGAACATCATCACCGGGTTCTTGAACATGGGGCCGAAGTCGCACATGGCCCCCACGGCCACAAAGATAAGCACCGGGAAAAGCTCGGTGGCAATGCCGGCCCGGAAGAGAAGCTGGAGGAAGCCCGGCTCGCCCTCGTAGGCCCAGACAACGGACAGGGGCAGATTGACCAGAATCGTGCCGAACCCTATGGGCAAAAGCAGCATGGGTTCGTATTCTTTTTTGATCGCCAGAAAAATAAGCAAGAAGCCGACGGCGATCATCACCGCGCCGGGCCAGCCGAACGATGAAAAACCTATAAATAGTTCCTGCATGGTAAGGCAAATTATAGTACAGACGGGGAAAAATTGATAGGCCGGATTCATAAAACGAACGCGAAAACCCTGTTCGCGCCTGTTTCCCTGCATAGCATAACGCGCGGCAACCTGTTATACTACGGAAAACCCTGCGTAAGCGGGGCGTATTTCTGGAAAAAGGATTTCATCGTGGTGCATATCGGCGTTGTTTTTCTGGTTATCTTCCTGGCAGTCATGACCGCCATCGGCATCTGGGGCATGAAGCGGACCCGGACCCTGGGCGATTTCTTTCTGGGGGGCCGGACCCTGGGGCCCTGGGTTTCGGCGGTTGCCTACGGCACCTCGTACTTTTCTGCGGTGATCTTCATCGGGTTCGCGGGTACCCAGGGCTGGCAGTTCGGGCTTGGCGCCCTGTGGATAGCCCTGGGCAACGCGGTGATCGGCGCCGGGGCCGCCTGGCTTGTCCTGGCTCGCCGTACCCGGCGCATGACCCAGAACCTGGACACTATGACCATGCCGGAATTCCTCCAGGAACGCTACGGCGCGCGGCATTTAAAGCCCGTGGCCGCCAGCGTTATCTTCTTCTTCCTCCTGCCCTATTCCGCCTCGGTCTTTAAGGGCCTGGGGCACCTCTTTGAAAAAGTTTTCGGCATCCCCTACGACATCGCCCTGCTTATCATGATCGCCTTTACCGGCGTTTACCTTATTCTGGGCGGCTATTTCGCCATCGCCATTACGGACTTTATCCAGGGGATCATCATGTTCTGCGGGGCCGCGGTGATGGTCATGGTGCTGTCGGGCCGGGGGGGCGGCTACTTCGAGATGATAGGCAGGGCGGCCGAAGCCTACGCGGCCCACATACCCCCGGAGCAGCGGCCGTCCGCGCTTACGGTATGCTCCCTGGTGTTTATGACCAGCTTCGGCACCTGGGGCCTTCCCCAGATGACGCAGAAATTCTACGCCATCAAGAACGAGGCGGTGATCCCCAAGGCGGCTGTCGTGACAACGGCCTTCGCCCTGATGATAGGCTTCGCGGCTTACTCCACCGGGGCCTTTGCCCATGTGTTTTTTGACCTGGGCACGGTCCCCAGAACCGCCGCCGGAGAAATCAGCTACGACCTTATCGTCCCCACCCTGCTTACGGATCATCTGCCGGAAGTCCTCCTCGCCCTGATCCTGCTCCTGGTGCTTTCCGCCTCCATGTCCACCCTGTCCTCGCTGGTGCTGGTTTCCTCGTCTTCGGTCGCCATCGACCTCTACCCGTCCAGGCAGTCCGCCGAAAGCGGCAAGGACCGCTCGGTAGCGATGATGCGGCTCCTGGCCGGAGTCTTTATCATCATTTCGTATTTTATCTCGCGCTTCCAGATCGGCATTATCGTGTACCTGATGTCCCTGAGCTGGGGCGCGGTTTCCGGTTCCTTCACGGCGCCCTACCTCTACGGCCTTTACTGGAAGCGTACCACCAAGGCGGCGGCCTACGCCGGGCTTCTTTCCGGGCTGGCGATAGAGATCGCGCTGTTCTTCGCCCTCGGCGCGTCCCGGTCCCCGCTTTCCGCGTCAATCGCCATCCTGGCGCCCTTCGCCGTGGTGCCGCTGGTGTCGCTCTTTACCCCGCCGCCCGGGGAGGATCTGCTGGAAAAGGCTTTCGAGGGGGTTTAGAAGCCGGCGCGGCTACCCGTTTTCGCCGGGTACGGGGATCGGGTATTCGCCGGTAAAGCAGCCCAGGCAGTAGCCGCCCCGGCCTGCGGGGATTTCCGGGCTTTCCAGGGATTCCAGCAGGCCCTCCACCGAAATAAAGGCCAGGCTGTCCGCGCCCAGGGAAGCGCAGAGATCCGGCACGCTGTTCCCGTTGCTGATAAGGTCCTTGCGGTGGGGGGTGTCGATGCCGAAGTAGCAGGGGAAACGCACCGGCGGGGAGCAGACCCGGAAATGTACTTCCCTGGCCCCGGCGGCCCGCAGTATCGACGCCAGGCGGCGGCTGGTGGTCCCCCGGACTATGGAGTCGTCGATCACTACTACCCTCCTGCCCCTTACCTCGCTGTGTATGACATTGTGCTTTACCGAGACGGCCTGTTCCCGCACGGCCTGATTCGGGGAGATGAAGGTCCGGCCGACGTACTTGCTTTTCACGATCCCCACGCCAAAGGGGGTGCCGGTCGCCCTGCCGTAGCCGATGGCCGCCGGGACCCCGGAATCCGGCACGCCGATGACCAGGTCCGCGGTGACCGCCGATTCCCTGCCCAGAATTTCCCCGGCCCGTATCCGGGAGCCGTACACGTCAACCCGGTCGATTATGCTGTCCGGCCGGGCGAAGTAGATGTACTCGAAGGAACAGGCCGCCCGGCGGGTTTTCTCGCTAAAGGTAAAGGACAGCATCTGATCCCTGGTGATAACCACCAGTTCCCCGGGCTCCACGTCCCGGACGAATTTGCCGCCCACGGCGTCAATGGCGCAGGATTCGCTCGACAGTATCCAGCCGTCCGCAAGGCTCCCCAGGCACAGGGGCCGTATACCGTTGGGGTCCCGCGCGGCCACCAGGGCGTCGCCGGTCAGAACGGCCAGGGCGTAGGATCCCTTGATAAATTTGATCGTATCGGTAAGGGCCCGCTCCAGCCCCTTTTTGTAGTTTTTCGCGATAAGGTTTACGATAACCTCGCTGTCGCTGGAAGAGGTAAAGCCGGTGCCGGCGTCTTCCAGCAGCTCCCGCACCACGTCGGCGTTGGTCAGGGTCCCGTTGTGGGCCACCGCGATAGAGCCGAGCTTGAAACGGCTAACAAAGGGCTGGGCGTTTTCCACGACGCTGGTGCCCACGGTGGAATAGCGTACATGCCCGATAGCCGCGGGCCCCTTGAGCCGGCCCAGGGTCTCGGGGTTGAACACGTCGCCGACCAGTCCCATCCCCTTGCGGCACTCGATGTTCCCGTCTTTGGCGACGGCTATACCCGCGCTCTCCTGCCCCCGGTGTTGCAGCGAGAGAAGCCCGTAGTACACGAGGGGCGCTACATCCCTGCCGGTGTTTTTGCTGAATATGCCGAATACGCCGCATGCTTCGTGTAATTTATCCTCCGGATAAATTACACGGGGTAATTTGCCCGCATCTTCTTCCACGCGCCTCCCCCTGTTCCCGGCGGGCCCAAAATGATCACGGCTGCCCGATCCTGTTGAGAATCTCCGCATACGCCTCTTTTACATTCCCCAAATCCCGGCGGAAACGGTCCTTGTCAAGTTTCTCTCCGGTCGCGGCGTCCCAGAACCGGCAGGTGTCCGGGGAAATCTCGTCGGCCAGCACCAGGCGGCCGGAGGAAGTAACGCCGAATTCCAGCTTAAAGTCGATGAGCCTTACCCCCCGCTCAAGGAAGAAGGCTTTGAGTATGTCGTTTACCTTAAAGGCGAGAGCCCTGATCTCTTCAATTTCCCCGAAGCTGGAAACGCCGATGGCCGCCGCGTGGTAGTCGTTGATAAGCGGGTCGCCCAGGGCGTCGTCCTTGTAGGAAAGCTCGAAGACGACCGTCTTGAGCTCCTGCCCTTCGGAAAGGCCCAGGCGCTTTGCCATGGAACCCGCCGCCACGTTCCGCACAATTACCTCCAGGGGTATGATGCGCGTCTTTTTGCAGGCCATGTCCCGGTCGCCCAGCCTCTCCACAAAGTGGGTAGGGACCCCGGCTTTTTCCAGGAGGGCGAAAAGCCCGGAGGCGATCTTGTTGTTCAGTATCCCCTTGTCCCCAATCGTGTCCTTCTTCTCCCCGTTAAAAGCGGTGGCGTCGTCCCGGTAGCGGATGATCACCATATCTTCGCCTTCGGCGGATTTTTCTTCCGCCGCGTAGACTGTCTTGGCTTTGCCCCGGTAAAGCTCGGGGCCGCAGGTGTAAGCGCTCATAGGCTGACCTCTTTTTCATTCTCGCGGGCAAAATCGGCCTTCATCTTTGCCCGGAAACCGGCGAGTTTCCCGCGCAGACCGGGGTATTTGAGGGAGAGGATCTCCACGGCCAGGTACGCGGCGTTAGCCGCGTTGTCCACCCCCACGCAGGCGACGGGGATGGGCCTGGGCATCTGCACTATGGAGAGCAAGGCGTCAAAGCCGCCCATGCCCCCGGACGCGATGGGCACGCCGATCACCGGGACCAGCGTCCGGCTCGCGATGACTCCGGGGAGCTGCGCGGCAAGCCCGGCCCCGGCGATGATAACTTCCACGCCCCAGGCCTCTAGTTTTTCCAGGGCC
>JAIRRR010000258.1 GCA_031255875.1 Treponema sp. | reverse complement strand
ATCGCGGAAATCCGCGCCGAGGTGCCCCAGGCCGAGCTGCTGCGCTACTCCATCGACCTCCGCTCCATAACGAGCGGCACCGGCTCTTTCGGCGTGGAGTTCGACCACTACGCGCCGATCTCCGGCCGCATCGCCGAAGACGTGATCAAGGCCGCCGAAGCCTTCCGGGTAAAGGAGGAGGAGGAATAGGCGCGGGGCCCCGGGGCCGCCGCTTCCGCCGGGGGCCCGCAAGGCCGGGGGACACCGGTCAGCGCATGAGGGAGAGGGCTTCGGAAATATTGTAGCAGATGTCCCCCAGCTTCTCGATGCGGCGCACCAGGTCTATGAACAGAAGCTCGGTTTTTACATCCTCGCCGGCCTCGATGCGCTTCCGGCCCAGCTTGCGGAGTTTGTCGCGGTACTTGTCGATCCGGTTTTCCAGGTCTTCGGCATAGGCGATCCGTTCCGGGGGAATGGGGCGGCCCAGATGCTCCCGGACGAACACGAGGAATTCTTCCACCAGCGCGATATAGGGGGCCAGGGCCTCGATCTCCTTCTCCTTAAAGAGCAGGGCCTTCTTTACGCTCCGTTCCAGCATCAGGCTTATGCTGTAGCAGTCGTCGGTCATGTCCTCAAGATCGGCGATTACCCTCATCAGGTAGTAGACGTTCCGGTCGGACTGGTAGCCGAGCTGCCGGCGGGTACATTCCATGAGGAAGCGGGTCAGCTCCTCCCGCATCTCGTCGGCAATCTCTTCCTTTTCGCGCATTTCGGCGACAAGGGCGGCCGTCACCGTTTCCCCGCCGGCGGGGTCCCTGAAAATGCCGAGGGCCTCGCTGAACCGGGCGTACATAGCCGAAACAAGGCCGGCCATATCGCGGATTTCCTTTTCCGCGCGGATGATGTTGAGTTCCGGGGTGGCGCTGTGGACGCCGGACCTGTACTCCAGCCTGTAGGGCTGCCGCTCCTCCCCCTTCTGGTCCCGGTCCTTGATAAGCAGGGTTACCAGCGCCGCGAACTGCTTGGTAAAGGGCAGGAACACCAGGGTACAGAGGACGTTGAACACCGTGTGGAACATGGCCAGGTGGGTCGCGATACTAAGCCCCCCGTCCCGCTCGGTAAGCGAGACCGCAGGCCCCGGGGTAATGGCGCCGACCAGGAAGAGAAGGGGCTTTAGAAATACCAGGGCCAAAACGGAGCCTACCACGTTGAAGAGCACGTGCACCAGGGCGGTACGCTTCGCCGCGGTTTTCGACCCGATGGCGGCCATGATAGCGTCGATGGTCGTGCCGATATTGGCGCCGAGAATCATCGTGGCCGAAATTTCAAAGTTGATGATCCCGCCGTGCGCCAGGGTTATTATCAGGGTGATCATCGCCGCGGAAGAATGTATGAGCAGGGTAATCCCGACGCTCAAGAGCAGGGCAAGGAGTTTTGATACAAAGCCGAGGTCGCTCAGGCTCTCTATGAAGCCCAGGGATTCGGCGTTCACCCGGGGCAGGGCATCGGTGAGGAACTGGAGCCCGAGGAAGACAAAGCCGAACCCCATGAAAACTTCGCCGAGGCCCCGGTACTTCCACTTTGAGGTGTTGACGAAAAAGCCGATCCCCACGGCCGGAAGGGCCAGGCTGGAAATTTTGATTTCAAAGCCGATAAGGGAGACAATCCAGGCGGTAACGGTGGTGCCGATATTGGCGCCCATGATCACCCCGACGGACTGGGTAAGCGAGAGGAGCCCCGCGTTTACGAAGGAAACCACCATGACGGAAACCGCCGACGAAGACTGCACCAGCATGGTGACCAGGGCGCCCGTCAGAACCGCGAGGATACGGTTGCCCGTCATGAAATTCAGCGTGCGCTGCATCTTTTCGCCGGCAATCTGCTGGATGCCGTCGCTCATGATCTTTATCCCGTACAGGAAAAGACACAGCCCGCCCAGGATTCTCAGCAAAGCCTCAACAACAAACATGGCAACCCCCGACTCCTTACAGCGAATATAGTCAATTTGCCGGATTATTTCCAGTGGAATTTCCACTGCGCCGGACGCTTCCTGTATACAATCCCGCCTGTTTGGCTTACTATGGCCCGTAAGGAGGAGTTCGATGAGTTACACTTTCAGCAGGGCCCTGGCGGGCATGACCGGGACAGCTACAAGGGATATCTTCAAGCTTTTGTCGCGGCCCGAGATCGTCTCTTTCGCCGGGGGGCTGCCCGCAAGCGACTGCCTGCCCGTAGCCCAGGTCGGGGAGATCACCGCCGAGATACTCGCGGACCAGAAAGAGGCCCTGCGTATCCTGCAATACGGGGCCACCGAGGGCTACCCGGGTTTCAGGGAGCTTCTCGGCCCGCTTCTGGAGGAAGTCGGGATCCGGGGGGCGGGGCTCGACCAACTGCTTGTCGTTTCAGGCGGCGGCCAGGGGCTCGACCTTATGTGCAAGGCCTTTCTTGACGACGGGGATACGGTACTGGTGGAGGACCCCACCTTCCTGGGCTTTCTGGAAACCGTAAGGGCCTACAACGGAAAACTTGCCGGGGTCAGGGCCGACGGCAGCGGCATTGATCTTGACGACCTGGAAGCGAAGGTAAGGCGGCACAGGCCCAAGCTGCTCTACGCGATCCCCGATTTCTCCAACCCCACCGGGAAGACCTGGCCCGAGGACAGGAGGAAGGCGGTGGCGGAACTTGCGGCAAAATACGGCTTTATGGTTATCGAGGACGATCCCTATTCCAGGCTGCGCTTTGCCGGAACGCCGGTCCGGTCCATGAAGAGTTTCGACACGGACGGACGGGTGGTGTATATTTCGAGCTTTTCCAAGACCGTGTCCCCGGGGCTCCGCTGCGCTTTCGCGGCGGGCAGCGGCGAGGTTATCCGCAAGCTCGCCATCGGCAAGCAGGGCGCGGATCTGCATACGTCGAGCCTTTCGCAGGCTATTGTAAAACGCTACCTGGAAAAAAACTACTTCTACCCCGGCATCGAAAAGAGCCTCCCGATCTACCGGCAGCGCAAAACCGCCATGATCGAGGCGATCAAAAGGCATATGCCGGCCGAGTTCAGGTACACAAACCCCGACGGCGGCCTCTTTATCTGGGGGGAATTTGACGCGCCGGTGAACACGGTGGAAATTTTTAAGGAAGCGATAGAAAAGAACGCCGCCTATATCAACGGCACCGTGTTTTTCGCGGACTGTTCCGGGTCCAACACCCTGCGCCTCAACTATTCCAACGAAAGCCCTGAAAGGATTGAGGCGGGAATAAAAGCCCTGGGCGAGGTGTTCAAAGGCCGCATCGCGCGGGGCGGGTAAGCCGCATACGGCATGGCTTTTTTTACCTCCCTCCAAAGCGTAGCCCTGCTGCTTTCCATGGTAGTGCCGGGTTACATACTCCGGAAGACCAATATGCTCAACTCCGGCGCGGCGGAACCCATGGTAACGCTGCTGCTCTACGTCTGCCTTCCCTTTATGACCTTTTCCTCGATTATGAAGAAACAGTACGAAAGCGGCTTTCTGGGGGCCATGGGTATAGCCCTGGCCCTCTCGTTCATCCTGCTTATCGGCATGTACTTCTTCTCGCGCCTTCTCTTTTCCTTTATGAAAGAGTCCGCGCAGAAACGCATCCTGGTCGCGTCGGGCTACATGAGCAACTGCGGCTTTATGGGCATCCCCCTGCTCCGGGCCCTTTTCCCCGGCGACAGCGAGCCAATCGTCTACGCCGCCATCTTTACTGCGGTGTACAATCTCCTGTCCTGGACCCTGGGTATCTACGCGATCAGCGGCAAAAAAGAGTACATCGATCTGAAGCACGGCGTTGCAAACCCGCCGACCCTGGCCCTGCTCGTCGCCCTGCCCCTCTTCTTCCTTTCCCTGCGCCCGCCTCCCCAGGTGATGGCCATCGTGGATTTCCTGGGGGAGATGACCAGCCCCCTCTCCATGATCATCATCGGGCTGCGCCTCGCGGAAATACGCTTCGGGGATCTGTTCAATTCGCCCCTGGTTTACGCGGCCTCGGCGGCAAGGCTTGTCCTGGTGCCGCTGTGCAGCTTCGGCATTCTCCTCCTCTGGAAGTTTTTCCTCCCCCTGGGCGGGCAGCTCTCCCTGACCCTCCTCGTGATCATGGCAATGCCGGTGGGGACCAACGTTATCCTTATGGCCGAGATGTTCGGCGGCGACAAGCCGAACGCGGTAAAGTGCATACTGCTCAGCTCGCTGTTGAGCGTGATCACCGTCCCGCTCGTGATGCTGCTGGGCCGCTGGGTATAGGCGCGGGCCC
>JAIRRR010000087.1 GCA_031255875.1 Treponema sp. | reverse complement strand
AAGAGGGAAGCGTATTCGGCGGGCAGGCGGGCGCCGAAAAATGAAAAGACCGTCCGGTTGAAAAGGGCGGCAATGCCCTCGGCCCCGCTTCCGACAACGGCCCCGAGGCCCGCCAGGGGCGCGGCATCTGACGGGGCAAGGGCGCCGCCCAGATCCATGCTGTTCGCGGCAAGCAGGGACAGGGGGGAACCCCGGGCATCGAGCCGGCCGCTGCGGGAAAGCGCCGAAAGCAGCGCGAGCGGGGAATTTCGCAACGACTCTTCAAAGGCGGCGGGCCAGGAAAAACGCGCGAAAAGCCAGGCGCCGACCGCAGGATTGAGCCAGTTCGCCCCCAGGCCGCCAAAGCTGTGCTTCACCACGGCCATCGCGAAGATGGAACCGAGAAAGGCCAGTACCGGGGGAAAGGTGTTGGGCAAAAGCAGGGAAAAAACCAGCGCTGAGGCGGCCGCGCTTCCGTCGGCAACATTCTGCCCGCGGAGTCTGAAGCTCAGGAGAAATTCCGACAAGACCGCCCCGGAGAGCGCGGCAAAAGCTACCATCAGCGAAGCGCCGTCGTCGGTCAGGGAGGACTGCAGCACCGCAAGCCCGGCGCAGGCGCTTACCAGCCACATACGGAGGGTGGTGGGCCGGGAAAGGCTCACCTGGGGCCGGCGGTACAGGGAAAGTGGCGCTCCTCTAGCCGGCATAACTGTCCTCCCCGGCAATGACCTGGCTTAGGGGAAGGCGCGAAGGGCAGACCAGTTCGCAGCAGCCGCAGCCGTGGCATTCAACAGACGGGCCCGGCGGCCCGGACGCATCCCCGTTCCGGAAAGGCCTCATCTGTTTGAAAAGCTCCTCGGGGTCCAGCCCTATGGGGCATACTGCCCGGCATTCCCCGCAGCCTATACAGTTCCTTGCCCTGCTCTCTACAGCCTGGCCGCCCAAAACGGCAAAAACCGCGTAGGTGGTTTTAATCACCGGCTCGTCCAGGTCTATCACCGCGCGCCCGAGGAACGGGGAACCTGTCGCCATCCGTTTCGGCTTATCCACAAAACCTCCGCATTCCGCAAAAACCTCCCCTATCCTCGTGCCGATCCGCACCTTCATCACCCGGGGATTCTTGACCGCCGACCCGCCGACAGTCACATAACGGTCCAGAACAGGCTTGCGGAGCTTTACCGCGTCACAAATTGCCGCCAGAGTCGCGGGCCCCAGAATAACCACCGATCCCAGGAGAATCCCCTCGCGCTTTTCGTAGATACGCAGGGCCAATTCCATTTCCCGCTGATTGTGCTGGGGATACCGGGATCCGGTTATAACCAGGGAAGAGGGGATTTTATAGGAAGCGGCCTCGGACAGGAGCTTCCGGCCCAGATCCCTTTCCCTGTGGGATACGGCGAAAACTATACGGTTCAGCCTGCCGGTACGGGCGGCAATGACGCTCCCCTCCACCACTTCCTTGAGCCGTTCCCGGCAGAGCGCGTAATCGGAAGCAAGCCAGGGATCGTCAAAGACACAGCGGACCACGAGGCTCTGATCCCTTTTGCCGGTTTTTTCATAGTTGAGTACGGAGGCGATAGGCCGGCCGGCCCCATCCATTTCGACAATGCCGAATTCGGTGATGAGGCGCATAAGCTCGTGGGGGGAAAGATCGGCCCAGGAATAGGCCGTTTCCTTTTTGCCCAAAAGCTCGAAACCTCCCCCCATGCGTATCAGCAGGGCATCGCAGATCCTGCCCTCGGCGTTTTTCCAGGAAACCTCGCGTATTACCCTGCCCGGGACCGTGGCGTGCACATTTGCGGAAAACGGGCCCTGCGAACGGCCGATAAGCATTCCCTCCCGGACCAGGTCCCCGGCGGCGACCGTAGGCCGGGCCGGGACTCCCGCGTGCTGGGCCAGGGGGATTACCGAAAGGGCGGGAAGAAAAGCTATGGTGCTCGAATCCCTGGGGGGCACCGTGGGATCGTCAAAGGAAATACCCCCGCGGGGGAAGGAATGAATCTTCATGCCGCCGCCTGCTTGTCTCCCTTATCGTTGAGCACGAGAAATCCCCCGGCCCTCTGCCTTTCCCGGGCCCGCCCGAAACAGGGCGGAAGCGCCAGGGCCAGGACAATTGCCGCAGCGATGAGTTCCCCGGCTCCGTTTCCGCCGGTCGTATGATTCCCGCCGTCTTCCAGAAAGGAACACAGTTCTTCAAGCGGGAAAGGCGGGGGGACCAAATATTCCGGCGCGGCCCGGTCCTCGGCCTGCCGCGATCCTTCGATTAAGCCGTCCTCGCCAAGATAGTAGCTGTAATAGGCCGCGCCGCGCGGCAGGGCGGCCTCCCGGGAACGCGGGTCCAGGGGGCGCAGGGAAAACGAAGACTGAAAGGCAAAATGGGCCTCGTAATCCTCCCGGGCAGGAATATCCAGATCCGCGGCGAAAACGGCGGGGGAAGCGTCCGGCCCCCTCCCGGACGGCCCAAGCAGGGGCAGAAACAGGCTGAGGCAGGACGCAAGCGCGAAGGGGAGCGTCATACGGGGAAGAATACCGGGGCCGAAAGCCGGCTGCCGGATAGGGACGGGCAAAAAACGCCGTCGGGCAAAGCCGGCCGCCGGATTCGATTCGAACCAGAGAAAAAGGACGAGCGCGGCAAAAGAAACCGCCCCGGCGAGCGCGGCCGGAAGCGGATGCACCGGCGCGGCGGCGGCCGCCGCTAGGTAAACCAGGAAGAAGAACAGCGCCAAAGCCCAGTTTACCCTGAAAACACGGTCGATTTTAAAAAACCGGCCGGCCTTCCTGTGGCGGGCCAGGTTTTCCCTGAGCGGCGGAGACAGGCATTCGAAACAGCCATAAAGCGCGGCGATACAGGCGAACCCCCCGGGCCCGG
>JAIRRR010000039.1 GCA_031255875.1 Treponema sp. | reverse complement strand
TCGGGCCGCGAATAGGCCGCGTGGTTATAGCCGTTTTCACCCGCCTGGCTTGACTTGAGCAGGACGTCTATGTTGCCGTTAAGGTCCGGGTAGTCCGCTTCCCAGCCGCCTATAAGCATATCGTAGTCGCGCTTGCCGTCGCGGTCAAATACCTGCCCGTTCTGGTGGAGGTCCTGCTCCCCTCCGGTCATTTTCCGTATTTCCACGTTGATATTCAGGGCTTTGAGGGCTTCCTGGATGAAGAGGGCCCAGTCGGTCGTGACCGATGCCTCCCCGATTACAAGATCGCAGCTAAAGCCGTCGGGATAGCCGGAGGCGGCAAGAAGCCTTTTCGCCTGGTCAGGATCGTAGTTGTACTGCGCGGCGTTTTTGATGTAGTCCTCCCATCTGGCCCTGTCTGCGCCGTACAGGCCGGGGCCGAAGGGCAGGATGCCGCCGGCAATACCGGCGTCTTTGACCGTAATGCCGTGCATCTGGGGGATATCCAGGGCGTGGGCGACGGCCCGGCGCACATTGGCGTCGTCAAACGGGGCGCGCTGGGTGTTAAGGCCAAGGCTGTCTACGTGGTAGGTGTCGATGTTGTAGAAACTCAGATTGCCGGCGGAGGAAAGCTGGTCGAGCATATCGAGGGGCAGATTGATGCTGAAATCGACATCGCCGTTCTGCAAGGCGATAACCCGGGTGGTATCGTCGGGGATGGCCTTGTACACAACGGCGTCGAAGATATTGGCGGCGAGTTTTTCCTTGTCCCAGTAGTTGGGATTCTTTTTAAGCACGACTTCCTGCCCGCTGGCCCAGCTCTGGTACATAAAGGGGCCGGTGCCGACAACGCCGCCCGCGGCCGTGCCGAAGCTGCCGCCCTGTTTCTCAAAATGGGCCTTGCTGATTATCCAGCCCGCGCCGGTAGTGGGGACGTATTTAAAAACCGCGGAGGGGCTTGAAAGCCTGATAACGAAGTTCCAGCCATCGACGGTAAAACTTTCCACATCCGCGAAGAAGTCGGAGAAATAGGTCCCCCCGTCGGGATCGCGGGACCGCTCGAAGGAGAAAAGCACGTCGTCCATGGTCAGTTTGGACCCGTCCGAGAAGAGGACGTCGTCCCTGACCTCGTAGACGTAGGTAAGATCGTCGGGCTGGGACCAGCTTTTCGCCAGCACGGGCACGATGTTGTCGGAAGAATCCAGGCCGACCAGCCCCTCGGCTATCTGGCCTGCCACCTGGTTGGTGGTGAAATCCCAGGCCTGCCCGGGGTCCAGCGACTGGATATCTTCGTGCATGGCGATTGTCAGAGTGCCGCCGGCAGCCGCGCCCTCCGCAGGCTGGCTGCCGCCCCTCCCGCCGCACGCGGTGAAGGCAGCCAGGATCAGGAAAACGGGAATCAGTTTTTTCATGGGTTGCTCCTTAAATTAAATTGACCGGTCATGTTTTACCCGCCCTTGCATCGGGCCGGGTTCCCCCAAACATTATGTTTCTAACATGATATGATTGCCCCGCTTTGTCAAGCAAGCGGCAGGGCAAGCGCAGGGCTTTGCAGTTACCGGCCTGCGTATACGGGAACCTGTCCGGGGTTTCCGGAGGTTCCCGGGTGGCGAAGCCCGCGCAAGGGATAGAAGCGGAAATCCTTTTGGCGCAGCCAAAAGATTGGAGCGGATAGCCCGGTCCGTTTGCCTTGCGTGCCGCATGGCGGTACGCAAGGCGGACGGATGCGCCCGAATCTTCCCGAATTCCACGGGTAAAATGCCGGTGAATGTAAGCTGCCGGGGCGGGAACGGTCAGGGGCCTCCGGGTATTTCATGGCAGCTTGCGAAGTGCCCCGGGGCGGCCTCGCGGATTTCGGGCGTGTCGGAAAAACAGCGGGGCTTCCGCGCGGCGGGGCAGCGGGGCGCGAACGGGCAGCCGCCTGTCATGCCGGCGGGGTTCGGGGCCTCGCCTTTCAGGATGAGGCCCGGGGCGGGCCGGCCGTCGATGCGGGGGACTGCGGCGATGAGCGACTTTGTGTACGGGTGCAGGGTATTGGCGAACAGTTCCTCTGTTGCCGCTGTCTCGACAAGCCGCCCCAGGTACATTACCGCGATACGGTCGCAGAGGTACTCCACCACGGTTATGTCGTGGGATATGAAGAGCATCGCCATGTTGTGCGTTTTGCGCAGGTCTTCGAGCAGGTTGAGAAGCTGGGCCTGCACGGAGACATCCAGGGCCGAAAGCGGCTCGTCGGCTATGATCAGATCGGGCTCCGAAAGCAGGGCGCGGGCTATGGCGAGCCGCTGGAGCTGGCCGCCCGAAAGTTCCCTGGGCCAGCGGGGGAGCAGGGTGTCCGAAAGGCCGGTGTCGGCGAGGAGGCCGGCGATTCGGGCCCGGCCTGTTTCCCGGCTCATGCCGTAGTAGCGGCACACCTCCATGAGCGCGTCCCGGATGCGTATCTTGGGGTTGAAAGAGGCGAAGGGGTTTTGGAAGATCATCTGCATTGAGCGCCGTATCCTGATCAGGTCCCGGTGGGGGAGGGCGGTGATTTCCTCGCCCCGGAAGTATACCTTCCCGCCGCTCGGCTCGATAAGCCTGAGCGCCAGGCGCCCCAGGGTCGATTTCCCGCAGCCCGATTCGCCGACGATGCCCAGGACTTCCCGCGCCCTGAGCGAAAACGATATGCCGTCCACGGCGCGCAGCGCGCGGCCGCCGCCCGCCGGGAAATATTTTTTCAGATTTGCGGCCGAAAGGACGGTTTCCGGGTTCATGCCTCCCCCCTTGCGGGCAGGGCCCCTCCGGAGGGCGGGCCGCTGCCGATGGGGCGGCGGCAGAGGACCAGATGCCCCCCGCCCATGTCCCTAAGCGGGGGGAGCCCGCCGCAGGCATTTTCCGCCCGGGGGCAGCGGGGCGCGAAGGGGCAGCCTCCGGGCCGCTCGTACTGCCGCGCCGGGAAGCCCCGGATTACCGGGAGCGGTTCCCGGGCCGCGCCCTTGCCCCTGCCGCGCGGTATGCAGTCGATAAGGGCCTTGCTGTAGGGGTGCGCCGCGTTCCGGATAAATTCTCCGGCGGCGGCGGTTTCTACAATGTGGCCCGCGTACATCACCGAAACCCGGTCGCAGGTTTCGGCTACCACCGCGAAGTTGTGGGTAATGAGCAGCACGGAAAGCGAAAGTTCCTCGCGCAGGTTTTTGAGCAGGTCCAGCACCTGGGCCTGGATGGTCACATCGAGCGCCGTGGTCGGCTCGTCGGCGATGAGGAGTTCGGGCTCGCAGCTTATGCCCTGGGCGATCATCACCCGCTGCTGCATCCCGCCCGAAAGCTCGAAGGGGTACTGCTTTGCCGCGCCGGGATGAAGCCCCACCCGTTCCAGCAGTTCCGCTGTGCGCCTGCCGAGTTCTTCCTTTGGCAAATCGTAGTGATTCGAGATCGCCTCGGCGATCTGCTTCCCCACTGTTTCCAGGGGCGAAAGCGAGTTGAGCGGGTCCTGGAAGACCATGGAGATACGCTTCCCCCGGATCTCCCGCAGTTCCCTTTCGCTTAAGCCGAGCAGGTTTTTCCCGTCGAAAAGAACGCCGCCTTTTACGCGGCTGCGCTTCCGGTCGAGCAGCCCCATAATGGCCCGCGCGCTTATGCTTTTCCCGCAGCCCGATTCCCCCACAAGGCCGTGAATTTCCGCGCGGCCGATGCTCAAGTTGATGCCGTTCACGGCGTACACGATCCCCTCCGCGGTGAGGAAGTCGCAGTGCAGATCTTCCGCCCTGAGGACGGCGGCGGCTGGGTCCGGCGCGTTTTCCGGGTCGAACGGGGAGATCATGGCTGCCTCCCTTCGCCGGCTTTTTTTTCCGCCCTGTCGAAAGACGGGAGGGCGCGGCTCTGCGGGTCCATGTACTGGGAAACGCAGTCGCAGAAGATGTTGATGCTTACCACGGTTATTACAATCGCCGCGCCCGGGGCAAGGGCGAGGAGGGGGCTTTGGAGCAGGAAGTTGCGGCCCTCGTCCAGCATGGCGCCCCAGTCCGCAACGGGGGGCCGGACGCCGAGGCCCAGGAAGCTCAGGGCGGCCAGGTCCAGCACCGCGTAGGCCAGGTCCAGGGTGAGCTGCACCATCACCGTGTCCGCGCAGTTGGGGAGTATGTGGCGGAACATGATGTAGGGCCGGGAAAAGCCGATGGATTCGGCCGCCTCGACATAGGTCTTTGTCTTTTCGACAAGGGTAAGGGAGCGCACAAGCCGGGTGAGCATGGGCACGTAGACAATGCCCAGGGCTATTACCGCGTTGGCAATGCCCCGCCCCAGGGCCGCCACGAATATGAAGGCCAGGAGCAGGGAGGGGAACGAGAGGAGCACATCGCAGAAACGGCCCGTGACGGAGTCGAACAGGCCCCCGTAATAACCCGCGAAAAGGCCGAGCGGGACGGCGATAAGCACCGACAGCGATACTACGCCCAGCGCCGACAGCAGCGTAACCCGGCCCCCGTAGAGCAGCCGGGAGAAAAGGTCCCTGCCCATCTTGTCCGCCCCCAGGATATGCCGGGGGGAGGGGGGGGCCAGGGAGGAGGAGAGGTCCTGGGCGGATTCGGCGTAGGGGGCCAGAAGGGGCGCGAAGGCGCAGCAGAAGATGATGACGGCGAGGACGGCGCCTGAAACCAGCATGGGGGCGGGGAGGGAGGGGAACGGTACGCGGAAAAGCAGTTTATGTTTTGCCACTGTTCCCCCCCAGGGCCTGGCTGTTCCGGGCGGCGGCGCGGATTCTGGGATCGATTACAAAGTAGATGATGTCGATCGCCAGATTGAGGAGGAGAAACAGGACCACCAGAAACATGATGAGGGCCTGCATCATGGGATAATCCGCAGACTGGATGGACTCGATAAGCAGGGCGCCTATGCCGCCAAGGGCGTAGACTCGTTCCACTAATACCGCGCCGACTACCATGCCGCCGGTCTGTATGCCCGCCACGGTGATGACCGGAATCAGGGTGTTTTTCAGGCAGTGCGCGAAGATTATCCTGGCGGGGCGGGTCCCCTTCGCGGCAAGGGCCAGCGCGTAATTCGACCTGAGTTCCCCTATCATGCGGTCCCGGGTAATGCGCCCCATAAGGGCTACCATGTTGAGGCTCAGGGCGAGGGAGGGCAGGAACAGGTAGTAGATGTTCTCGCCGATTGTGCGGGCCGCCCCGAAAACCGGGAACCACTTGAGGCGCATGGAGAATATCAGCATAAGCACGATAGCGTTAAGGAAAACCGGAGAGGAAACGCAGAAAACCATAAGCGCCGAGATGGCGCGGTCGATAACGGTGTTTTTCTTTACGGCGCTGATAACGCCCATCGGTATCGCCAGAACCACCGCCAGGATAGCGCTCATTACCACAAGCTGGATTGTGGTGGGGAACCGCGCCTTGAGAAGATCCGCCACAGGCTGGCGGTGCTTAAAACTGTCCCCCAGGCTGCCCCGGACCAGGTTCCCCAGCCATATCAGGTATTGCTCGGGAAGGCTCCGGTCCAGGTGGTACTGCCTGACAAGCGAGGCCCGGGTTTCGTCGCTGATCCGCCTCCCGCTGGTAATGGAAGTGATGGGATCGGCGGGCGCGAGCCTGATCAGGAAAAAGACCGCCGCCGAGACGACGAGCAGCAGGGGGACAAGCGACGCCGCCCGTTTCAGCAGGTACCGGATAAAAAAAGCCATCAGTCGGCCTTTCTGACATTTTGCAACGGCAGCGCCCAGAGAAGGCCCGCCGAAGTTGCCTGGACGTTCGCGTACTTTTTATTCAGGGCGGCGTGCCCCAGCTCGTAGTTCAGGATGATGTACGGCGCCTCTTCGGCGATAAGGTCCGCCAGCTGCTTTTGAACGGCAAAACGCTTTTCGCGATCAAGGGCGGCCCGCTGTTCGGCGATAAGCTCGTCCGCCCGGAGGTTCTCGAAAGCCGCGGCGTTGGCGCCGCTTTCCCCGTCCTGGCTTGAAGCGTACATAAATTCCAGGCTGCCGTTAGGATCGGGATAATCCGCGCCCCAAATACCGATGAGGCCGTCGTAAACCCGCCCGCCGTTGTTGTCCCGGTATTCGCCCATCTGGTGCATGGCTATTTCCCCAAGGGGCAGAAAATGTATTTCCGCGTTGATGTTGAACTGCCCAAGGGACTCCCGGATATAAAGGCCTATCTCCTGGTAAAGCGGATTGTCCCAAGCCATCAGGGTAAAGGTAAAACCGTTAGGGTATGCGGACCGGGAGAGGTACTGCCTCGCCTTGTCCGGGCTGTAGAGGGGCCCTGCTGCATCGATGTACCCCTGCCAGTTTCCGGCGTCCCCCCCGTAGAGCGCCGGCCCGAAGGGAAGCGCGGACCCCGGAACGCCGGCGTTTTTAATGACGGCGGTAAACAATGCGGGGATGTCCAGGGCGCGGGCGACGGCCCGGCGCGCGTCCGGGTCGTCAAAAGGCGGCTTCCGGGTATTCAGGGCCAGGAAGTCCAGGAAGTAACTGTCGCAATGGCTTAGTTCCAGGCCCGCGTCCGACTCAAGTCCGCCTATCATGTC